>NZ_JACJSA010000010.1 GCF_014697545.1 Oscillatoria sp. FACHB-1407
CTAGTGTTGCGAACACAAAGTTCTGCAATGTAGGGGGTTTGGGGGCTTCGCCCCCAAGAAGGGGTTTCACCCCTTCACCCCTTTCAAAACTTATTTTTTGCTGTACTAGAATAGGCGATCGCCAACCTCAGCACTTCACCTGATTGGATCAGGGTTTAGGGCAGTTTGTAGCTCGCTACTCGCAGGGTCAGTTCTCCCTGTTGCGGATCTTCGCTAAAGACAAAGGCTCCCTCTTCAGTTTCACCGCCTGAGAGAAAGTCGATTTGCTGCTCTGCTGATTCGGTTACTTCACCGTTGACTTCTAACTCAGCCATGATTTGCACCGACTCCGCCGTACTACCTCCCGTGTTGCTCACCTCAAAGGGGAGATAATAATTTCCCTCTGCTTCTCGAACCTCTCCAGACTCGCGAATGCTGATTTGGGGGTCGTCCTGATAGTTTGTACCAAACCAAACATAGAGCACTAATCCGACAATCCCAGCGAGAATACAGGAAGCAATACCAAAGGTGACCCACTCCGCTGGGGTGCGGGATGGTTGCTCCTGCTCTGTTGCTTGAGAGGATGTTTTAGGGGATTGAGTTTGACTCATACAGCTAACCTCCCAGCCGCACCACCAATCGTGGCAGGCAATCCTAAAATCAACGTGTAACTCAGCCACATACTCCACGGGTCATCAAAACTGAGCTGATCAAAAAACCACAACATCACCGCTGCGGCTGCCAGTGACACTAGATACGACATCACCGTTTCACTCAACGGACGCTGAAAAATTCCCCGTTGCTGTTTGCGTTTTTTTTGGTCTGAAAAGTTTGCCTCAAACACAATGCCATAGGATATCAGCAAGGATGTCACGATGATGGCAATCAGCCAGGGTGGAGACACTGCCGAAGAGAGCATGGCAACCTCATCGGTGGGGGCGATGTTAAACGCAATAAATAAAGAGCCAATCAAGGTACCGCCAATATCAGACAAGGTGTCATTGATGGCAGGAGAAGAGGTTTGAGATGAGCCAGACTGCCTGCCTCTAGACTCGGTTGTCTCCTGACCGTTGCCATTGTCATCGGCTCTTAGAAGTTGTCGGGCAAGAGCAACTCCCAGCGTGAAGGGCACACCTTCATAGATGATCTTGCCTAACGCCTCATCCAGAGGAGTACTGGGGGCAATTTCGCGAAGTAAGGTCAAAATCAAAGCGGCGCAGGCTAATCCCAACGCGATCGCCTCCACACTATCCATAGCGGCATCCTGGAGGTTTGTGTCTCTGGTATTACGGAACCCAGAAGTGCGATTCAGCATAAAGACAACAACAAACGTAGCGGCGATCGCGATTAGCATTCGGGGCGGTTCGATAAATGAGCCAATCCACCACACTTCCATGGTGTAAAGCAGAGGAATGCCAAATAGAAACCCGCCACAGGCACCCCGAACAATATCTCGAATCTCAGTTCTCCAGATTTGCTGTCGTTTGGCTGACCTCATACATCCTCAAACAAACCTCATCTCTTAATTTTTCCTCAGAGGTATTCCAGGAGACATCATCACTAAGAGGGAGCTAAGGAGGGGAGGGTGTGGGGGTGTGAGGGAGGAAGGGTGTGAGGGTGGGAGGGTGTGAGGGTGTGAGGGTGTGAGGGTGTGAGGGTGTGGGGTGAGAAATCTTTTTTGAATGACTCATCGCAATTGACCATTGACCATTAACCATTGACCATTAACCATTGACCATTAACCATTGACCACTAACCATTGACCGTTGACCATTAACCATTAACCATTGCCCCTTAACAAATGACCCATACCCCTCAGGAATCTATGTTGTGAGGTAACGATACCTGCTAAAGTGTTTTACTCGTTATCCCTCAGCACTCCACACTGCTTTATGGTCAACACGGTCACAATTACAGTTCCAGGTACAACCTCAAACGTCGGTCCAGGTTTTGACTGTCTTGGAGCCGCTTTGACCCTCCGCAATGACTTCAAATTCACTCCGTTACAAGGTGAACCAGAGTGCCAAATTGCGGTTTTAGGCATGGAGCCAGGGGTAATTCCAGGTGGGCGATCGCAGTCGATCAAGCTGGATTCAAGTAACCTGGTCTATCAGTCGTTTTTGAAGTGTTATGAGTACCTGGAGCAGTCGCCCCCCGGAGTGCAGATCGATATGCAGGTGCGGGTGCCGTTTTCACGGGGGTTGGGTAGCTCGGCAACCGCAATTGTCGGGGGATTAGTGGGAGCGAATGCGCTGGCAGGTTCACCTCTAACGCAGGATGAGCTAGTGAAGTTGGCGATCGCCATTGAGGGACATCCCGACAACGTGGTGCCTGCATTGCAGGGGGGATGTCGTCTGGCAGCAACTGATGCAGCAGGGGATTGGACGATCTGTGATGTTAACTGGCATCCTGATGTCGTACCTGTGGTTGCCATTCCCGATTTTGAAGTCTCCACTGAAGAAGCTCGTCGCATTTTGCCCAAGGAATACAGCCGCGCCGATGCCATCTTTAATATGGCGCACCTGGGTTTATTGCTGCGGGGACTCGAAACTGGACGAGAAGATTGGATTCGATCAGCCCTGCAAGACCGGATTCATCAACCCTATCGCCAGTCGTTGATCACAGGTTTTGAGGCTGTGCAGTCTGCGGCGATCGCTGCTGGAGCCTATGGCTTGGTCATCAGTGGAGCCGGGCCTACCCTGCTCGCTCTGACCAATCCTGCAAATGCATCAACCGTGGCGATCGCTCTGTCCACCGCCTGGAATCAACAGGGCATCTCAGTGCAAACCAAAATTCTACAAGTCGATCCGCAAGGGGCAGTTGTGGTGTAGGCACGCGATTAATCGCGTGCCTACACCACAACCTTAAAACTGTCTTGTCCAATCGCTAAACCAGCGTTCGACGACAACCTTCGTTTGAGTGAAGAACTCCACCGCGTGTGCGCCTTGTCCGTGGAGATCGCCAAAGAAGCTGTCTTTCCAACCACTAAAGGGAAAGAATGCCATCGGAGCGGCAACGCCAATATTGATGCCAATGTTGCCTGCCTCTGCTTCATAGCGAAACTTGCGGGCTGCCGCCCCACTGCTGGTAAACAGGCATGCCATGTTGCCCCACACCCCTCGATTCACCAGGGCGATCGCCTCATCAATCGTGTTGACATGCATCAACCCCAACACAGGACCAAAGACCTCAGTACGGGCAATCTCACTGTCAGGGGCAACATCTTGTAGTAGCGTCGGCCGGACAAAACTACCCTGCTCATAGCCAGAAATCTTCGGTTGACGACCATCCACAATGGGTTTCGCTCCTTGGTCAATGCCTCGTTGAATTAAACCCTCAATGCGATCGCGACTGGGGTGGTTAATCACTGGACCCATCTGCACGCCAGACTCTAGCCCAAACCCGACGACTCGCGCTTTTGTTGCCTCTACAATTGCCTCTGTAAAGGGTTCCTTGGCTTTTCCCACGGTCACCATTAACGATGCGGCTAAACATCGCTGTCCGGCACAGCCAAAGGCACTATCCATGGTGATCCGAGTCGTCGTCTCTAAGTCAGCATCGGGCAGGACGATAATTGGATTTTTCGCACCGCCCTGACATTGCACCCGTTTGCCATTGGCAGCGGCACGACTATAAACGTATCGAGCCACTGGGCTAGAGCCAACAAAACTAACCGCTCGAATCACAGGATGATCCAGAATCGCGTCTACCGCTTCTTTAGCCCCGTTGACCAGATTCACGACTCCGGCAGGTAATCCCGTTTTCTCCAGAAGTTGAAACACCTTATACATGGTTAGAGGTACCTTTTCAGAGGGCTTCACAATGTAGGTGTTGCCACAGGCGATCGCGTAGGGCAAAAACCAGAAGGGAATCATGCCCGGAAAGTTGAAGGGGGCGATCGCTGCCGCGACTCCTAATGGTTGCCGGATCATCATTTCGTCGATACCTCTGGCGATGTCCTCTAGATTGGTTCCCTGCATCATCATGGGAATGCCACACGCCACCTCGACGTTTTCGATCGCCCGTTGCATCTCAGCTTTCGCTTCGGCAAAGGTTTTGCCACATTCCAGCGTGATCGTCCGCGCCAGATCATCCAGGTTGGCTTCGAGCAAGCCCTTCAGCTTAAACAGATATTGCACCCGATCTGTCGGGGGAACTCGTCGCCATGACTGAAAAGCGATCGCCGCTGCTTGGGCGGTCTGGTCGATCTCACTCGCTGGTGAGAGAGGGACTTGCGCCAACACCTCGTTGTTTGCTGGATTCACCACATCCAGATACTCTGTGGCGATCGAAGTCTGCCACTGCCCGTTGATGTAATTCTGTAGCCGTTCTGTTTGTACGCCGCCCATGATCACCCGTTGAAATCAACCCATCCGTTTATTGTGAGGCAGTTGGGGGCGATCGTCATACGGCAATCATCAATGGTCACCCTTTACTCCCTCCTGCCCTATCCCGACACTCTCACAATTGTTAAGGAGTGTATAGGGATTGAATCACACCTTCTTGCAACTTGCCTTACCAAATCTGCTTTGCCCCCTTCTCCTTCCTGTTAATGTCATGAAATCTTCAAAAAGTAGGCAATCTATTTTTCGTTACACAGCTTTACAAAAGGTATTTTCCAGAATTTATTTCCTAGATTTCGCCAAAATCCTTACCCGACAGATGTTTTAACTCTATTTCAATTTTATTTTTTAGCTGAATCATAATTAAAAATCGATAGAAACAATAAGCATAAATGCTCATATACAGATTCCTCCAGGGTGGATAATTGAACATTTTCATTAAAACTTCGTCATATTGGGGGGGTTGAAGTTAAATAAACTTAACAAATTGGGGTATCTTGGTTATTAGGTAAATGTTCTTACCAAAAACTCCTTTTCTTGGCTTAGTCTGTCAAGAACTTTTAGGGGAGCGAAGGTCGAAGACTTCTGGTTATTGGACTTCTCATTTCATCTGTATTCCCTGTACTGTGTGTCGCCCATTTCACTAGTGCCTCTTACCTTCTAGCCTCCCAACCTCGATGCGGTGCGCTTCTTAACAGACTGAGCGTCGGTTGTTTCTCAACAGTTTATTTCGCAACCGAAACCCTTCATCCACACACTCTTGGGTAGGCTCTCATCATGAGTACTCAATTTCCGTGGCTATCAGCCCTGATTCTGTTTCCGCTAGTGGCAGCTTTGCCCATCCCTCTATTACCCGACAAAGAAGGCAAAACCGTTCGCTGGTATGCCCTGGGTGCTGCGATCGCTGAGTTTGCTTTCATCCTCTACACCTTCTGGAAGCACTACGATCTGCAAAACCCTAACTACCAGTTAGTCGAATCCTACACCTGGGTTCCCCAGATTGGTTTGCACTGGTCGTTGGCAGTGGATGGCTTATCGATGCCTCTGGTGCTTCTGACAGGGTTGATTACAACTCTGGCTATCTTTGCCGCATGGCGAGTAACAGATAAGCCTCGCCTTTTTTACGTCCTGATGCTGGTCATGTACAGTGCTCAGATTGGGGTCTTCCTGGCTCAAGATCTGCTTCTCTTCTTCCTCATGTGGGAATTGGAGTTGGTTCCTGTTTATCTGCTGATCGCTAATTGGGGCGGACAGAAACGTCTCTACGCTGCCACCAAATTTATCCTTTACACGGCGGCGGCATCTATTTTTATTCTGATTGCAGCGTTAGCAATGGCGTTCTATGGCGATAACGTTACCTTCGATATCGCAGAGCTAGGGTTAAAGAATTACTCCCTGGGCTTTGAACTGCTCATGTACTCCGCGTTTCTGATTGCATTTGGCGTGAAGCTACCCATCTTCCCGCTTCACACTTGGTTGCCCGATGCGCACAGCGAAGCTCCTGCACCTGTATCGATGATTTTGGCAGGGGTGCTGTTAAAAATGGCAGGTTATGCGTTAATTCGCTTCAACATTGAGATGCTGCCCGATGCTCACGTTTACTTTGCGCCTGTACTGGCAGTGCTGGGTGTGGTCAACATTATCTACGCCTCTTTGACTGCCTTTGCTCAAGACAATTTGAAACGACGCCTGGCTTACTCCTCGATCGCCCATATGGGATTCGTCCTGCTCGGCATTGCCTCTTACACTACTCTAGGGATGAGCGGTGCGGTGTTGCAGATGGTGTCTCACGGCATGATCGCAGCGGCATTATTCTTCCTGACTGGTGTGGCATATGATCGCACTCACACCCTCTCAATGGATAAGTTGGGTGGCATGGCAAAACAAATGCCGACGGTGTTTGCCCTCTTTACCGCAGGTGCGATGGCATCGCTGGCATTACCTGGCATGAGTGGCTTTGTCAGCGAATTGACGGTATTCCTGGGCTTCAGCACTAGCGACGCCTATAATGACACCTTCAAAACCGTCATTGTCATACTCGCAGCCGTAGGAGTTCTACTGTCTCCTATTTACCTGCTGTCGATGCTACGTCGCGTCTTCTACGGTGCAGCCAATAGCGAATTGCTGAGCGAGTTCAAGATCACCGATGCAAAACCGCGTGAAGCATTCATTGCGATGTGCTTGCTGGTTCCCATCATCGGTATTGGCGTCTATCCCAAGCTGGCAACCCAAACCTATGATGTGAAAACGGTTGAAGTCGCGTCGCAGTTGCAGACCGTGCTACCAGCGATCGCCCAACAACCCTTACACATCAATACCCCCATCTTTACGGCTCCCTCCGTTTTGGGAACCGAAGCAAAAGAATTAGTCAGCCTGACAGAATAGAAGGCTGTACTGACAATTGTGGTTGATTATGCCGGGGATGCAGAGATGTGTCCCTGGTTTTCTTTTAGAATGAGTCGGCTATTGACCATTAACCATCAACTATTGACCATTAACCATCAACCATTGACCATTAACCATCAACCATTGACCATTGACCATTAACCATCAACCATTAACCATCAACTATTGACCATCAACCATCAACCATTGACCATTAACCATCAACCATTGACCATTAACCATCAACCATTGACCATTAACCATTAACCATTGACCATTAACTATTGACCATTGACCATCGACCATTAACCATAGCTTGTATGTCTTAACGAAAGAGGTATCTCATGAAAGCGCAGGTGTTTCGAGGAGTTAATCAACTTAGCTATGAAGAGGTGCCGATGCCAGATCTCGCCTCAGATGAGGTTTTGGTACAGGTGCGGGTGGTGGGATTGTGTCAGTCAGATATCAAGAAAATTCGCTATCCCCTCTATGAACCGCCTCGCATTTTTGGACACGAGACAGCAGGTGTGATTGCAGCAGTTGGAAGTCAAGTACAGAACTGGCAAGTGGGTCAACGAGTCGTCGTGATGCACCACATTCCCTGTATGCGCTGCGCTTACTGCCTCAACGAAAACTTTTCGATGTGTGATGTGTATAAGAATGTCACCACAACCGCAGGTTTTGCGCCCAGTGGAGGTGGTTTTGCGGAGTATGTCAAAGTGCCGGGGCATATTGTCCAAAATGGCGGACTAATCCCCATTCCCGACGATGTGACATTTGAGCAAGCCAGCTTTGTGGAGCCAACCAACTGCTGTCTGAAAGCCGTTCGTAAGGCTCAGGTTGCTCCGGGACAAACGGTACTAGTTACGGGTGCAGGGCCGATTGGGCTGATGTTTATCATGTTGGTGAAGTATTTTGGGGCGAAGGCGATCGCCACTGACCTGCTTCCCTCTCGCCTTGAAAAAGCCAAAAGTGTCGGTGCTGAAGCTGCCTTTGATGCCCGTGACCCCGATCTAGCTGCCAAGATCCATGCCATGACTGGAGGAGTAGGGGTAGACACCACCTTGCTGGCAGTGCCCAGTGACAAAGCCTTCTTTCAAGCTCTAGACTGCACCCGCAAAGGGGGCAAAATCCTCTTCTTTGCCGAGTTTCCCGATGAGGTAGAGATCCCCATCAATCCCAATATTCTCTATAGAAGAGAAATTGATTTGATGGGGAGTTACAGTTCCTCCTATCGGGTACAGGCTTTAGCCGCTGATATTGTGTTCAACAAGCGGATCGATGTCGATGCCCTGGTGAGCGATCGCTACCTCCTGAAAGATCTGGCAGCCGCAGTCGATCGGGCAACTTCCCCAACACCAGAGACATTGAAGATTCTGATTTATCCAGAAGGAGAAGGGTAAGGAAATGAAGGATAAAGGATGAAGAATAAAAAAGAAGAGAAAAGAGGGGTGAAGGGGTGAAGAAACACTCTAATTCCTTACAAAACTCCGAGCACACAGCCAGAACCTACAAGGCTACGTTTCATCCTTTATCCTTTATCGCTTATCCTTTCTTCAACAGTATGGCGTTACATCTTCCCCACAGTCATCTGCTAGATAGGACAATGCCCGGAAGCGTAACCCGACGAGCTGGTCATAAAGCGGGTTGAGCTTACACATCGCAGGAATATGCATGAGTTTGCGACCGAATAGATTCACGTCCCGCTCAAACGGACATTGAGGCGGAATCATTTTGCAGAGAAACCGTGCCACTTGGGGGTCGTGTATCTCTAGATGGTCCAGCCATTCTTTAATTGGGTGGAGCAACTCTCGATGTTCCTGGGGACTAACGGCAGGTGTTGTAGCGGATACCATGTCACCGGATTCTAAAACCTCAGGAGCAGGGCATAGAACCAGGCGTAGCGACTCCAGCACTTTGGGTTGTTGCTCCAGTGCGACACAAAACTGTTGGAGGATCTCGTCTTCTGATTGAGAGAAGACTCCATCGGCGATCGCCACCATGACTGCCGTTCTCAGGAAATTTTCAGCGGTCTTAGGGTCGTGGCTAAAGGTTGCTCCCAATTCCGCTGGAGTGATGGGTTCTAAGACTTCTATATCAGATTGGGTCGTTAATTCACTGGTCAAATTTGCGATCAGCTCTTTCTCTTCTTCATCGAAATGACCATCTGCCCAGGCAATGGTCAACAGCCCTCGCAACCAGACCGAAATCTCTTCAGACGTGTATCGAGATTGGACTGTGCTCGTCATAAAACTTTCATTTGAGAAGTTGGGATATAATTCCGTGTCGATTGTAGCTCTGGTAATAGCCAAACTGGCTGTAAACTAAAAGACTGAATCCTAAGGATCGCAATGTGTGAGGGTTTTTTGTGACACCGCAAGAATTTTTCTTATTCTTAATGTCTATCCTGTCGAGTGTTGCCGGACAGTTTTTCTTAAAGGCAGGTGCTCTCAGGTTAGGTAAGGCAACACCCACGAATGCACTGAGTCATATTTTCAACATTGCGACAACTCCTGAACTGATTGCAGGGCTGATGTGCTACGGCTTGGGAGCGATCGCGTATATCCTGCTGCTGACGCGAGTTAAGCTAAGCATTGCAGGACCCTCGATCGCCCTGGTCTACATTTTTACAGTGTTGATGGGTTATTTCTTCTTTAAAGAGGCGATTCCCCCGACTCGTGTTGTCGGATTAGGATTTATTATCGGTGGCGTGTTACTGGTGATGTGGCAACGATAATGTGGCTCAATCGTTGGGTGTATCAAACCTAATTGAGACATTAGAATAGTTCTATATATTCCATAGATTCAGATCTATAGATACGATTTAAGAACTTGTGACGTTTGAGTCGCTGTTTTTGCCCAGTTAAATTGACTGGCTCTTGTTAAACTTGCTTGACACAGACGTGACCGCAGTTGCAAGTCAGTTGCGATCGCCTGCATAGCGGCTGTTAGCTCTGCTGTGTTATAAGGATCAACCAACAAGGCTGCTTCCCCTGCCACTTCTGGCATAGATGCCAAGTTGGAAGTGATTACAGGTGTTCCACATGCCATGGCTTCAAGAACGGGCAGTCCAAACCCCTCCCACAAACTGGGAAAGACAAGGGCGATCGCCTGGTTAATGATTTTGGGTAGTTCGGCATAAGGAACGTAATCTAAAAATTTGACCTGCGAAGCAATTCCTAACTCATTTACGAGTGCCTCTAAATTAGGAGTAAACCGTTGATCACGAGGACCAACAATCCAAAACTCATACTCTTGAACATGAGTTAATTCAGCGAAGGCTTGTAGCGATCGCTGCAAATTCTTATAAGGGTCGCTCCGTCCGATGTAAATAAAATAATTTTTGGTTGGCAAGTCGAGAAAGTGGAAATGATTTACGTCATGAGCTAACCAAATCGGTGTAATTTTTTGGGCTGAAATGCCATAGAAATCAACAATATCTTGAGCCGTTGCTTGAGAATTGCAGATAATGTGAACGGCTTGTCTTAAAACTTGCGGCACATAATATTGAAAGTAGTATTTTAAGGGCGATTTCCATGCCGAAAAGTGGAGTGGAATCAGATCATGAACCATCACCACAAATCGACAGCCTGAGAAGAGAGGAGCCTCTGGAATTGGAGAAAATAGCAGGGGCGATCGCAGTTTTTTGTAAAGGCATGGTAGTTGAAACTGCGTCCACAATAACCGTCTTAGATGCCCTTTAGTTCCATATTCTGAAGTGAGGTTATCGGGAATTGTGTAATAGTCAAATTGCGCTTTACTCTCTATAAAACGTTGGTGGGACGAAACCAGTAAAGTGGCTTTAGAAATAGGAAGCGCAGGCATCAAGTTAGAGGCATAGGTCGTTAAGCCTGTCGGCTTTAGACCCATAAAGGATAAGTTGATTAGTAGTTGTCCATCTTCAGACTTCACACCTTCCCTCTCAACTCTTACCTGCTGTGAATGTCATATAAAAGATAGTTAATCTGTTTCTGCCTGTTTTGATCGCCGCACAAAAAGGCTCTTAATTTGCTTTAACTGACGAATGATATAAAGTTTAATTGGTACTTTAATTCTATCTTCATACAATGCTCGAACATGCAGAGCCAGAAATGATAACTTCGGTAGTTGCTTCTGTCTTGTAAAAACTACAAAGTTGCCATCTGCAAATACTGGGGAGAAACGGTGTATCAATAAGTTAAATAGAATCGGGTTGAGATTTTCAATCGTTCCCTTATAGAGAATAAGCCATTGAAAATCAACCTTACTCAGAAAAGCAGTTTGATAATCCAAAACTTCATTTGGCAATTTCAATTGAAAGACCAACGGGGCTGCAATCTTGTCACCCGGTCCAAGGTGCTTCTCTAAAAACGTGGCAACATCTCTCCACGATTTCAGTTCAAAAACAGAGAGTGCAGCACTTTCAGTTTTGGCAGCATGAACTGGAAAAATTTTGAGGCTGTTGACAGCTATTCCAACAACTCTAGGATCAGGGTTAAGCGGATTCACTTCTGTAAAAGAAACCACTCGATTCACTCGAAAAGTCAGCCGAGAAAAGACCCTTCCATTGTCAAGAGCAACTTTTGGAACGATCGCCCGAAACCACCGTACGCTAGAACCGCGATCGCTATACAAAATCTCCAATTGCACTGGATGACCATTGACATCTAATGTCAAACTAGCGGCGACATCTGGAGTTGTTGCATAGTTGCAAATGGTTTTGATTTCAATAATGACATCTTCATCAGAAGCGACTGGAAAATCCAGTGTTGCGCTCGTTTCAGGACCAATCCAACGATAGCCTGAACGATCATTGAGTGACTCTCGCCGATGCCATCCCGTTCCTCTTAATGGCTCCACAAAATCATAGCTGAGAGAGTTAGAAATATCAGGATTAAGATTTAGAAATCGCTGTTCAGCATGTCGTTCCAGCAACTCTTGAGTCACTTGAGAAGACATAG
Organism: Oscillatoria sp. FACHB-1407; assembly: GCF_014697545.1. Taxonomy (GTDB): domain Bacteria; phylum Cyanobacteriota; class Cyanobacteriia; order Elainellales; family Elainellaceae; genus FACHB-1407. The sequence goes on from NZ_JACJSA010000010.1 coordinate 11,648, forward strand.
GCTCTTTAACCGTTTGTGGGTGGGTAAAAGCCCCATATTTCGTGAGCAGATCCCGCTGCATCTCAGCAAATCGAGTTTCAAACAACTCCTTAGCGTATTGATACAAGTCAATATCTAAAAGGGAGTTTTGCTTAATGAGTTCAATTGTGCTAGGGGGAATCTCTTCTTTAGATTTTTTATCTTTCGCAGCGTTTTCACGACGGGTATTGATGATAGGCTTCCAGCCAAAGATATAAGACAACAGAAATAATGAATCTTGAAATCGCTCTAAAATACCAACGAATGCCAAGCGGTCGAGTTGTTTTTTTGCAAGATCAAATACTTCATCAGGTGACAGATGATTTAAGTCAAACTGCGCTAGTTTGGCGATGTAATAAGTCTGGACGTTCTTGCCCAATCGACCAACAGGCATTCCTTGAGCAAACTCCTCAAGGGTCATATCTTTGACCATGTCATAGTGTGGATCACCTGGCATTCTGCGGATGTACTCGTAATGAGAAATCACACGAGCGACAGGTTCTCGCAAGACCGTCACTAGCAAAAGATGCTTGTGAGACAAAATTTGGGGGATATCGACGTAGTTTATGTGCCCTCTAAACAGTCGATATTTCTCATAGTCGGCTTGAGAATAATCTTTTAGTTGAGCATTAAGTGTGGCGGGACAAACATCATCATTGTGAAACTGATCTTCCAGGATGGTTCTAAACGTCATCCCTGCTGTTTTAGGGATATGAGGAAAATAGAGAACATCTTCATCCTGCAAATCGTACTGCGCTGGAAAATCCTTCATAGCCTCACAGATTTACTCTCTCACATCCACAATTAATAGTTACAGTGATGAATTTGTCACCGTAACATTCGCACTCGTACCCAAATCAATTTTGACGTTGGCCGATCTGCAATAACTTTCTGCGACTTCGATGGGGTCGCCAATCATCTTGATAGTATGATTCTCAATCCACATGACGCGATCGCAGATTTTAGCGACACTGGCAATGGAGTGAGAAACAATAATCATCGTCACATGACTATCTTGAAAAGTCATCATTTTATCGACGCATTTCTTCTGAAACCGAATATCTCCGACCCCCAGCACCTCATCAATCAGCAAAATTTCAGGGTCAAGGTGCGCTACGATAGAAAACCCCAGTCGGGCTAACATACCGCTGGAATAAACTCGAATGGGGCGATCTATGAATTCGCCTAATTCCGAGAATTCGATAATCTCGTCCATTTTTTTCAGAATTTCTCGTCGGGTTAATCCCATCAAAACACCATTGAGAACGATGTTTTCTCGACCTTCTAGATCGGGATGGAATCCTGCACCCAATGACAGAAGGGGCGAAATTCTACCATTCACAATGACTCGCCCTTTATTGGGCTTTAAAACGCCTGCGATTAAACCGAGAGTAGTGCTTTTGCCTGCGCCATTATTGCCGATAATGCCAAAATTTTCGCCTCGATAAACCTCAAAGGAAATATCTCTAAGTGCTTCAAAGCGATCGTTCTTTAGAACGTTTACATTCTCGGAGAAATTAAACAGAAAATTTTTAACTCCCCGGATTTGACGATAGAGCGGATAATGCTTGCTTACTCTATCAAACGCAACAATGGGTTCATTCATACAACTTCCGCAAACTTCCACTCAAGCTTCTTATAAACGTATTGACCAACCACTAGAAAAAGAACGGCATAAGCAGCAGCAATTAACACATGATTTGGGTCAACAACAAACTTGTTGCTCGCATCCATCAAAAATAAATCCCGCCAGCTAACGATTAGTGCAGCAAAAGGATTCAGCCCATACAACAAGACCTGGTACTCCGTTGGAATCATTTCTTTGGTGTAGATGATTGGCGTGAAGTAAAATGCCAAATTCATAAATACACTAACCAATCGCTCAATATCCCGCAGAAAAAGATTAAGCGATGACAGAATTAATGTGATTCCATACGCCATCGCAAATTGAATAACGAGTAAAACCGGGAAATAGAGCCATTCCAAAGACAACGGAACACGGTAAATTAGCATGAACAACAGGATGACTGGAATCGACAAAATGTAGTGAATTAAATGGTTGATGATTGCAGTCAAAGGAATAATATTTCGGGGGAATTTAACCTTCTTGATTAATCCTGCTGAGCCAACAAATAATCGAGGCGACCCGTTAATGCAATTTGACAACCACTGCCAGGGGAATAAACCTGCAATCAGCACAAGGGGATATTGAGGAACATCGATTCGCATAATTACCCCGAAGGCGATATAAAAGACGAATGCAAAGGTCAAGGGACTGGCAACCGACCACAGGTAGCCCAAAGCTTTGTTCTTGTATCGAGCCTTTAGTTCTTTTTCCACTAGAACCCGAAGCAGATCCCGATAGTTTTCAAAGTTTCTGTGATCTCCAAAAATGCCAGATCGTCTTATTCCTTGCATGACTTGCGCCTGTCAGATGTCAGTTTAGTGCTCAGATAAGGTTTTTCTGAGATACCACTTCAAAGCCTGATAATACTCTACTCTGTCGATATGTAAAATACTTGACACAATCCATCGCAGTGGTTGAATACGTCACAGAATGCGAGTGAGGTGAAACATTGAGACTATGAAATGGTCGAACAAACGCGGGTTAAGAGTAAAGGGCTACCCCGATGAAAACAGCAGTTGTTCATGAGTGGTTGGTGACTTACGCCGGATCAGAGCGGGTTTGTGAACAGATGTTGATGCTCTTTCCCGATGCGGATTTGTTTAGCCTGGTCGATTTTCTCCCAGAGCATTTGAGAGAGTTTATTCAACACAAATCAGTTCACACCTCTTTCATTCAACGACTTCCCTTTGCCAACCCAAAGTTCCGTCAGTATCTCCCATTGATGCCTCTGGCGATCGAGCAGTTTGACGTGTCGGAGTATGACGTGATTTTGTCTAGCCACCATGCCGTCGCAAAAGGGGTCATTACACGTGCCGACCAGTTGCATATTAGTTATGTACATACCCCAATTCGTTATGCTTGGGACTTGCAACGCGACTATCTGCAAGGAGCAGGGCTACAGCGGGGGTTAAAGGCTGTTCTGACGCAACTCATATTGCATTATTTGCGCTTATGGGATCTTGCCAGTGCGAATCGAGTTGATTATTTCATTGCCAATTCTCACTACGTGGCTCGACGGATTTGGAAAACTTATCGCCGTTCTGCTCAGGTCATTTATCCCCCTGTTGCAGTAGAGCGATTTTATCCGAAGCCACAACGGGATGAATTTTATTTCACCCTGTCTCGCTTTGTCCCTTATAAGCGCATCGATTTGATTGTGCAGGCATTTACCCAGATGGGACTCCCTCTCGTTGTGATGGGGGATGGACCAGATTTGCGCAGGGTAACCGCATTAGCCGGACCTAATATTCAATTTCTGAAACCTCAGTCAGATGCGGTTGTGGCGGACTATATGCAGCGATGTAAGGCATTTGTTTATGCTGCTGTAGAGGATTTTGGAATTACGTTAGTGGAGGCACAAGCGGCAGGCGCACCTGTCATTACCTATGGCAAGGGGGGCGCAACAGAGACGGTGATTCCTGAAAAAACTGGGCTGTTTTTTGCGGAGCAAACTGTAGAAAGTTTGATAGAAGCGGTGTGGTGGTTTGAGTCAAAAAGCGTATTGTTTGATACTGATTTGCTGCGATCGCACGCTGAGCAATTCTCCGTCAAACGATTCCAACATGAATTTGCCCAATTTGTTGATCAAAAATGGACAATATTTCGGCGAAGGGATGACTTACAGTATTAGCGTGAGGAGTAGTAATCATTTGCAATGCAGCTTAACCGCACGTTACGACCTGCAATCTGGGCACTAACCATTTCAACTCGGTCATTACCAACGCTTACCATCATGATCTGCGGAGATCTGTTGGCTCTGGCGATCGCTGGGTTAGTGAGCATCTACAGTCGCCTGGTTTTAGAAGGTCAATTTCACCCATTACTGTATCTACAACTGTGTCCGCTGTTGGGTCTGTTTGTTCTAACCTATGCAGCAGTTGGGCTGTATCCAGGGGTGTTGGTTAGCCCAGTCGATGAGTTTCGTCGAATCAGTCTGTCCACAACGTTGATGTATCTCGTCCTGGGGTCAGCTATTTTCTTGCGCCGTGAGGGTGAGGTCTATTCAAGAAGCATTTTCTTGACAGCATGGGTGTTATCCATCGTGCTAGTGCTGTTGGGGCGTGCCCTGGTGCGCCACTTTTGTGGGCACCAAAAGTGGTGGGGTTATCCGGTGGTGATTTTGGGGGCAGGCAAAACCGGAGAGATGGTCATCCGCACCCTCAAACGGCAGCCCAGTTTGGGTTTAAAGCCAGTGTTAGTGCTGGATGACGACCCCCAGAAACACGGTTTTTTGTTGGATGTACCCGTGTTGGGAGGGGTTGAGTTAGCCCCGATCGTGGCACGAGAGCGGCAAATCCCGTATGCGATCGTCGCCATGCCCGGAGTGCCTCGGAGCCGACTGCTCAAGCTGCTAGAGCGATATGGGCACACCTTTGCTCACTTATTGATTATTCCTGACCTATTTGGCTTTTCTAGCTTATGGGTAGTCGCCAGAGATATGGGTGGCATGTTGGGGCTAGAAATTCGCCAGCAATTATTGTTGCCCGGTCCCCGGCTTGCCAAGTTTCTGATCGACCTGATTACGACTCTGATTGGCGGAGTGTTGATGCTGCCGCTGATTATTATCATTGCAATTCTGATTCGGCTCGACTCCCCTGGGCCCATCTTTTATGGGCAGATTCGCATCGGGCAAAATGGGAAACCCTTCAAAGCCTGGAAGTTTCGCTCAATGGTGCAATACGCTGACAAGGTTCTCTACAACTACTTGGAAGACCATCCAGAACTCAAGGAATCCTGGGAGCAGGATCAAAAATTGCGGGATGATCCGCGTGTAACTCGCATCGGACGGTTTTTACGGCGCACCAGTCTGGATGAACTGCCACAATTGTGGAATATTTTGCGGGGAGAAATGAGCCTGGTGGGACCCCGTCCCATTGTGGACGAGGAGATTTGGCGATATGGGGAGCAATTTAATCTCTACACCAAAGTAACCCCTGGTTTAACGGGGCTGTGGCAGGTTTCAGGACGCAACAATCTACCCTATGAAGAGCGGGTCGGCTTAGATGCCTATTACGTGCAGAATTGGTCAGTTTGGTTAGATATGTATATTCTGGCGAGAACAGTTTGGGTAGTGATGTCTGGTGAGGGGGCTTACTAGATTTTCATGGAACAATACAACCGAACTGAAAAATTTTATGATGCAATTTTGCGGTTTAGTTTGTGGACTTTACCGTATTTTTATTACGCCAGTTTTTGTGGCGTTTTTGCGGTTGTCATTCATGCTTTAAGAACGTCTCAAAAAAGAGTTTTAGATTCATTCACACGCAATAGCTTGTTGCTTATTAGTGGCTTACTTATCCTCAGCTCTGCATTTGCCTGGAATCGGGGTGAAGCCTTTTTACAACTGGCAAACTTTTTGCCTTTTTTTCTGGTGTTTGCAGCTCTCACAGTTGTCCTAAAACGAGTTGAAACGCTGGAAACGCTGGCATTGGGGTTAGTCATTAGTGCAGTTCCCATCAACTTGATTAGCCTGGTGGAATATGGGTTGAAATCCCCTTTTTTACCCCAAGCAATGCAGAATATTGGGGCGATCGCCCAACTTCGGTCGGCACCCCATGTTGGTCGGGCCATGGTGACCTTTGACCATCCCAATGTGTTAGCCAGTTATCTAGTGATGGTTCTTGGATTAGGTCTGGGGTTAGTCATTAAACAGCTTGCTCAACCCTTGCAAAAACCATCCGAAATTCAATCACAAATTCAATCTCATCCGGATACCAAACCTCGACTGGATTGGTCTGTTTGGCGATCGCGATTGCTTTACATTGGCACTGGTTTAAACCTAGTTGGAATCTTTTGTTCCGGTTCTCGCAATGGTTTGATTATCGCCATTTCTCAACTCATCGTGTTCGCCCTACTGGCACGCACCCGACGGATGATGTTCTTAGCAGGCTTGCTGGGTGTGGGGGCGATCGCACTTGCAGTCTTGACCTTAGGAGTTGGTGGGCGATCGGTGACAGAGGAAGCAGTTGCAACTGACCCAAGAGTTGGAGTCTGGCAAATTGCTCTGGATTTGATACGAGAACGTCCTCTCTTAGGCTGGGGATTGGGCAACTACAAATTAATCTACCCAGAGCGGCTGATTGATCCTACTCACCCCTACATCGCCCATCCCCACAATATCTGGCTCCTGCTAGGCAGTGAGGCAGGCATTCCCGCGATGCTCCTCATGACCGTTCTTGTGGGATACATCTGTTACCGAGCAGTACGGCTGTTGCTCCTACAGAAGACGGCACCCATTTCCCCTGGCATCGTTTTGGCTTACCTTCTGGCATTCTGGGGATGCATTGGGTTTGCCCTGTTTGATGTGACGCTTTACGATGCTGGCATCAACATTATGAATTGGACGATGCTGGCAGGCATTTACTCTGCTTCGCTGCCTGACCCTTCACCGTCTGAGGCATGATCGTAAGCCAAAATGCCCTCCATCGCTTGCTGAATAACCTGTCGCTGCTCCGCGTCATAGCCCCACCGTTTGAGAAAAGCATGGTAGGCTCCCTCTCCAGTGGTTGTGCTTTCGTGCAATTGACGGGCACGATCCGCGATCGCCGTTGAGTGAAGCTGTTGAATTAAACAAACTGTGCGCGATCGCACCCGATCTGACCCCTGTGCCATCTCTTCATTCCCGTTGCGACGATGAGCCACTGCCATTGCCGACGACATCGCCAAATTTTTGACCAATAACTCTGCGACGATCTCTGTCGCAGCTTGTAGGCCTTGAATAACAGAAGCTGTAGGCTGATCGGCAACAGGACGTGGATCGCTTAAGTACGTCACGAAAAAGCCGCGTGCTCCGTTTTCAGTGCCAACGAGAGAAGCGATCGCCCCCTCTAACTGAGCATCCGAAAGCTGCCCCTGCTCCAACTGATCCAGCATCGTCTGTGTCAGAGCGATCGCTTCTTCAAAGGTGATTTCTGGGGTCGTTGACTCAGCTTCTACCATGACTAACCCTTCTATCTCTACAGTGCTTAGCTCGGCGGTTGTCAGTAAATACTGAAGACGCTACCTTCTATTTTGACGTTCCCTGCTCAAAGAAGGCAAAGAGCGCAGGGAAGCTCACTCTCCATTCCCCACTCCCCACTTCCATTCCCTACTCCCTAGCTTCACTTAAATTCAGTACGATGGTTAATCATGGCAATCATTTCCTCAAAACAATCCACTCCAGATCCCGATAACTCCAGTGAGCAAGGGTCTTTGCCATTGGCGCGATCGCTGTCCAAAGCCCGATCGGCGGCAGAATCTGGCTTATTGCAGCCTGAAGCCACCCTGGAGGACGGAGCCAAGCAGGATGAGAGCTTGCGCCCTAAGCGACTGGCAGATTATGTTGGGCAAAAAGATCTAAAGGAAGTGCTGGGAATTGCCATTCAAGCGGCAAAAGCCCGAAACGAAACCCTCGACCACCTGTTGCTGTACGGACCACCAGGATTGGGTAAAACGACCATGTCGTTGATCCTGGCAGAAGAAATGGGCGTCGATTGCAAAATTACAACGGCTCCAGCGTTAGAGCGTCCACGAGATATTGCCGGGTTGCTGGTCAATCTGAAACCGGGTGATGTGCTTTTTATCGACGAAATTCACCGTCTGCCGCGAGTCACAGAGGAAATTTTATATTCAGCGATGGAGGATTTCCGGCTCGATATCACCGTGGGTAAGGGACAAAGTGCCCGAACTCGCAGCCTGCCATTACAACGATTTACCCTGGTCGGAGCAACCACTCGCGTTGGAGCACTGACTTCTCCCTTGCGCGATCGCTTCGGATTGGTGCAGCGGTTACGTTTTTACGAGTTAGATGAACTGACGCACATTATTCTTCGCACTGCGGAAATTCTCAAAACCCCAATTACCTCTGAAGGAGCCACCGAGATTGCCCGTCGCTCCAGAGGCACGCCCCGCATCGCCAATCGGCTGTTGAGACGGGTGCGAGACTACGTAGAGGTCAAAGCAACAGGAACGGTGACAGAAGCGATCGCTGCTGAAGCACTGGAGCTATTTAACGTTGACCCCTGTGGACTGGACTGGACCGATCGCCGCATGTTGACGGTGATTATTGAAAACTTTGCCGGAGGACCAGTCGGGTTAGATACGATCGCTGCCGCCACGGGCGAAGATGCTCAAACCATTGAAGAAGTCTATGAACCCTACCTGCTGCAAATCGGCTACTTGCAGCGATCGCCCAGAGGCAGAATTGTCACTCCTGCCGCCTGGAAGCATCTGGGTTATCAACCTCCCGATAGCCAACTAACCTTTTTACACTAAATGAGGAACTGTCACAGTCACATGGGTAAACGAATCAGCACGATGATGACGTTTTTGGTATCTGCTGTATTGGCGATCGCAGTTTGGGTTAGCGGGATCATTCCCTTAAACATCGTTCCCTTAAACAGTGCCCTTGCAGAATCACTCTCCTCCACGGAGCCTGCTCCAACCGCTACGGCTGATCAACCCATTGAACAACCTGACATTACTTCATGGGTTGAGCAGCTAAACAATTTGCGAAATCGGGCATTTACAGCAACCAATGAAGGCGATTTTGCTGCTGCCGAGGAGTACTGGACCCAAATTCTAGAATTTCTGCCCGATACACCTGCCATTTGGAGCAATCGGGGCAATGCCAGGGTCAGCCAAAACAAACTGGAGGAGGCGATCGCCGACTATAACAAAGCCATCGAACTTTCCCCTAAGTCTCCTGACCCATACCTCAATCGCGGCACGGCTCTGGAGGGGTTGGGTCGCTGGGAAGAGGCGATCGCCGACTATAACCGTGTGTTGGAGATTGATCCAAACGACGCAGCAGCTTACAACAACCGGGGCAACGCTGAAGCAGGGTTGGGTCGCTGGGAAGAGGCGATCGCCGACTATCAAAAAGCAGCCGATTTGGCTCCAGACTTTGCCTTTGCCCGTGCCAACTATGCCCTGGCTCTCTATCAGGTTGATCAAACCCAGGAAGCCATTCGCACGATGCGCAATCTAGTCCGTAAGTATCCCAAATTTGCCGATATGCGGGCGGCTCTCACTGCCGCTTTGTGGGTTGATGGGCGACGGGGGGAAGCTGAAAGTAATTGGGTAGCCGCTGTAGGTTTAGATAACCGCTACAAAGATATTCAATGGGTGGCAAATACACGGCGTTGGACGCCCAAAATGGTGGACGCCCTACAAAAATTCCTCACCCTCAAGTGATTCATCACAAGAAAGTGTGATGTCTCGCTTGTAAACAAGATATCCGCACTTTAGGATTGCTGAATCATGTCTTCCGCTTCTTATCTCTCTTGAAGCGACCAACCCTTAGCGGTAGTAGAAGTCAAAATCACGGCTTGTTAAGGTTTGAAGCCTTAACCGCAGTGAGTGATAGTAGTAGGACTGGAGTTTGGTCAACTTGGCGATCGCCTTTTTCCACACAGGCAATCGTCGATTCTCAATTTTCTTTTGCGCTTCAAAATATTGCTTCTTTGCAGTGGGGTCAGATTCACCCTTTAAGATTCTTACCTTTTCGATGCGATCGTCAAAGAAGTCAACTCCCGGCATAACATCATGACGAATCGGGAAGCCTACCTTCGCTGCTGCGAACCCGATCGCATACGCAGGTCCTTTATGCTGACCATGCAATTCTGCAAAAACAGCCAACTTACCCCATAGATCCAGGAATTCTAACTCTCGACCGCCATCTCTCGTCACCACAAATAAAAATTCGTTAATCCAGGTCAGATCGTCTGTTTCCAGATTTAGACCGACCTTTTTTGCCATTTTTTGGATCACCCCATACGCTTTTACAACGGGAGCGTCTGATGATTTGGCTCGCTCCAACATCGCGTTTAAGTGAACAGCCATGTTGGCACAGCTTCGGGCAGTGATACCGGGTTGCCATTGCAAATCGTGCGGAATGGGAGCACACAACCGCACATCCGCATCCAAATACATGCAGGAGTTAAACATTGAAAGAGCCTTGGCGATCGCAAACCGCCGCTCGTGATAACACAACACTCCTACATGATCATGTTTGAATACCAAAACAGTGTCACTGGGCTTAAAGTCTTCAGGCTTATCCGTAAAGATAATCAGTGGAATTTCAGGTGAGTGTTGCGTAACATCCGCCACTAAATTCTGAGCTAATGCGCGATACGTCTTACCAAATGCCGCCGTACAAATACAAAAATCCTGAACTCTTTTCTCTCCACTGCTATTGCTTGTGGATGGGCTACTCTGCATGGCATTAGAGGACATAGCAGGAGAATCAACATCTTGGGAATCGCTTAGATTCTGGTTGTTCAATGAAGTCATGAGACTAGTTTTCCCTCTACTCAAGAAGTAGCAAATTGCATCCCAGCAATAGAATTCGTTTTAGAGACAGAACTGTTAGAAGCCGCATTCTTTATGTACTTCATCCTTAAAACATCAACCTAAAAATACCTTTTGAAATCACCAAATTACAGTTTCAAACTAAAGATTGGATTAGTTGAATGGAGTTCATCAGCGTCAAAAATCAGAGCCGTAAAAATTCCAATTTCAAATTTACAACTTTAGAAATTTCAGTAGATAGTTTTAAGTAAGAAGTCCTAAATATAGAGATGTAAACAACCTATATTTGGGCTACGACGTTGAGGAATACACTCTACAATTGACCACATTATAATCTTCGTCAAGGAGCGTGTCATGGAGGCTTGATGAAGCAGACTTAAAGTTTTATCGAACTAGTTCTTCATTAACAACGTTTGAATCACAGTGGGGATTAACTCCTCCACTGACTTCAGGACGATCGCCCCTCCGGCTTGCTGAAGTTGCAACGAATAAGCAGTCGCATACTCTGGTGTGGTTTGGGCATGAGGGGGCAAAATCCCAACCCCAATCCACTGGCGTGAAGGCTCCTGCTGTCGAGCATGTTCAACCGTTTGCATATCGGCTACAGTATCTCCCACATAGATCACTGGAGACAAAGTGCCTGAGTGCGGTTCTAACTGTTGAATCACATCGAATAACCCCGTGGGATCCGGTTTTCCGGGAGCATCTTCCATTGCCACTAGAACGGGCGATCGCAGCCCCAAACGTTTTTCCAGTACATAGGTCGCTGATCCTCGCGTAGCCCCACTAAAAAAGCCCCATCGAATCTGGGCTTGAGTTAGCCCCTCTAAATAGCTGGGTTGTAGCAACAATGGCTCGTCGCAGATATAACCTGTCCAGTGAACGGGATCGGGACCGCGATAACGGCTCTGAAAAAAGGCAACAATCTCTTGATAATCGTAGTTGAGTTGAGTGCGATCGCCCCCCTGCCCCTCAAAGTAACGATAAATCAGTTCACGAGAGGCTTCCCAGTCATTATTCCACACACCTTCACCCTTCAAAGTATCAATGTCTTTCATAGAAGGGCGATAAACTCCGCCTGTATAATGCTCGACCGTATCCGCCAGAGCACGACGGTAAGACCCTCCCACATCCCGAATGACACCATCGATATCAAATACAACGATTGCGCTAGCTGTCTTTTGCTCTGCCTGATACACGAATCTTTTTAACTCCCAACTGAGGATTCTTTGGCATTCCTATCATCTCAGGTCTAGGTGGATTAATATAGAGAATTGTAGTTTTGTAGAAACAGCCGGAGGCTGTCGCTGGAGGTCGCATTGGCGAAGTTCATTTTGAAAGTGCTTTGGCTGGAAAAAGACGTTGCACTGGCAGTTGATCAAGTCGTTGGGAAGGGAACTAGCCCTCTCACGTCTTATTTCTTTTGGCCCCGCAATGACGCATGGGAGCAATTAAAGGCAGAATTAGAATCCAAACATTGGATTGCTGAAGCCGATCGCGTCGATTTATTAAACAAAGCCACCGAGGTCATTAACTACTGGCAAGAAGAAGGCAAACGCCGCACAATGGCTGAAGCCCAATCCAAATTCCCAGAAGTGACCTTCACGGGGAGTGCCTGATTGAAGAGAGTTTTGGGTGGTGAGTGTTCAATACATCGGTAAATCGTTGTTAACACGATCACCAACTTGATTTTTGAGCTTGGCGGTTGAAACCGCAGCTACAAGAATAAAACCGATCGACGTTGATTGAAGGAGACGCTGAACCCTTCAAGTCATGCAGGTAGGCTTTGTTCTGATAGCCACGACTTCAGTCGCCAGCGATAAAGTCACACCTACAATGATGTCAGCTTCAATAAGGACGAGTTTCGTTCTCAACCTTCGATAGGAATACAGGCAACTGCTTTTCTTGCCCTTTATTCGGAGCTAGCCGTGCCAAAGCGGTAGCCTTTGCCGTAAACCGTGTGGATTAAAGGGCTCTCCTCATTCGCTTCAATTTTGCGACGCAGCAGGCGAATTTGTGCCGCTAAAACATTACTGCTCGGTTTTTCCCCATCCTTCCACAAGTGCTGATGAATTTGGGTATGAGTCAATAGCTGGTTCGGATACCGCATCAGATATGCAAGCAGTTGAGCCTCCTTTTCTGAAAGCTCAATCCTCCGTCCCTGCCGATAAGCCAGTTGATTGTCGGAGTCGAGTTCTAGATCCTCCACCTGAAGGCGTTGAGGGGTAGTGACCTCCAGGGTGGGTGGACGACGCAACAGAGCACGCACTCGCGCCAGCAATTCACGTAATTCAAAGGGCTTGATCAGGTAATCATCGGCTCCAGCATCCAACCCGGCAACGCGATCATCGATTGTGTCTTTGGCTGTGAGAAACAAGACCGGAGTCATATCCCCGTGCGATCGCAACTGTTGGCAAATCTCCAAACCAGTGGTGTGGGGCAACATCCAGTCCAAAATTAGCAGATCATAACTGCCACTAGCAGCCAAGACGCTCCCCTCAGCCCCGTCGTGGGCAATATCAACCCGATATCCCTCTCGCGTCAATACACGGCTGAGGGGGTCGGTCAATTCAGCTTCGTCATCCACCAACAAAATCTGCATGAAAACTATTCTAATGTCAGTCGTTCTCAGCAAGTCCTGTTTAGAACTCCGGTGGTGTTCCAAACCTGTTGATAACCTCTGTAAGACCCCCTGTAGTCACCCTTACCAAGGGGGACGGCGACAGCCGGGGGTTAGTAGCAACAGATCTGAAACACTACCTGCACCCCGTTCTAACCAACCCCTCGGTTGCTATATCTTAAAGAAGCGTTAGTGGCTAAATCCTACGATGACCTCGGCGATCGCAAAGACATTACAGCTTGATTTCGTGCGGCAGCAATTTCCTGCACTGGCAGGAGAGTGGACATTTTTCGATAACGCTGGTGGGTCACAAACCCTGAAACCAGTGGTCGATCGCATTGCAGAATACCTGCTTACCTCAAATGTGCAACTCGGTGCCTCCTACACAATCTCCCAGTTGGCAGGTCAACGGGTAGCAATGGGCGCACAGGCGATCGCCACACTGATGAATGCGGCTCCCGACGAAGTGGTGATGGGAGGATCGACCAGTTTGTTGCTGAGAATTTTGGCGTTGTGTTTGAGCCGCATTTGGCAACCGGGAGACGAGGTGATTGTCACCAATTGCGACCACGAAGCCAACATTAGTCCCTGGATGGACTTGCAGCGGCAGGGCATCGTCGTCAAAGTTTGGCAGATCAACCCTGAAACGCTGGAGTTACAAATTGAGGACCTAGAAGCCCTACTCACTCCCAAAACACGCCTGGTTGCCTTAACGCACACTTCTAATATTTTGGGGACAATTACCCCTATTCAAAAGATTGCAGAGGTCGTTCACGCGAGTGGAGCACTGATTTGTGTGGATGGCGTAGGCTACGCAGCACACCGTTTAATTGACGTGCAAGCATGGGATGTAGATTTCTATGCCTTTAGTTTTTACAAAGTCTACGGTCCTCACTACGCTGTGTTGTACGGCAAGCGCGAACATTGGTTGGCTTTACCCAACTTCAATCATTACTTCATCAACACTGAACTTCCTTACAAATTTCAACCGGGGAACGTCAACTTTGAACTGAGCTACGCCATGGTGGGACTTTGCGATTATTTGAGGAATTTGGCAACTCATCATAAAAGTGCCATATCCTCTGATTTGCGGACTCAAATGGCTCAAGCTTTTGATCTCATCGCAGACCATGAGACGGTGATTGGCGATCGCCTCCTGACCTACCTCACCAACAAACCCAACGTTCGTATCCTCGGCAACCTAACGAGCGATCGCCATCAACGAGTTCCTACAATTTCCTTTGTGGTAGATGGGGTCAACAGTTCCAGCATTCCCAAACAAATCGACCCCTACCAGATCGCGATCCGGTACGGCGACTTCTACGCCAAGCGATTAATCGAATCGTTGGGCTTGGTCGATCAGGGAGGAGTCGTGCGGGTCAGTATGGTGCATTACAACACCGTCGAAGAAGTCGATCGTCTGATCGAGTGCTTTGAACAGGTGCTCTAGAAATCTTGAACCTATGATCGAGCCTCCTGAGGGGACGCGATTAATCGCGTCCCCTCAATAAGTTTGATTAATCGCGTCCCCTCAATAAGTTTGATTAATCGCGTCCCCTCAATAAGTTTGATTAATCGCGTCCCCTCAATAAGTTTGATTAATCGCGTCTCCTCTATTCTCACAGCGTATGAGCCTCAATCACTTCTACCTCAGCCTCGGCATCGGCTAACCATTGCCGCATGGTTGGCAATGCCCAAATTGCATCCGCATAGGCTTGCGCTACCGGATCAAGGGAAACGCCGTAGGTGACAAACCGAGACACCACAGGCGCATACATCGCATCAGCATAGGTGAACTGTCCAAACAGGAAGTCGCCTCCTGCGCCAAACTGTTGACGGGTATCACGCCAAAGTTGGGTAATGCGATTGATATCGTCTTGAACTCCCGGTTTGCGCCCCTCCCCCGGATAACGAGAGCGACAATCCATCGGCATATGCTCCCGCAGTGCCCGAAATCCAGCGTGCATCTCCGAACTGACCGCACGAGCGATCGCCCGTGCCTTTGGATCTTGGGGCAACAACTGGCGATCGGGGGCTTGTTCCACAATGTATTCACAAATCGCCAAGGATTCCCAGATGTGCAAACCATCGTGAATCAACACAGGAACGCGCCCGGAGGGGGAGTGCTCCAAGATCTTGGCATGGGTTTCCGGAGTGTCTAATGGAATGCGGATTTCTGTGAATTCCAGTCCCGATTGTTTGAGGGTTAACCAAGCCCGCAACGACCAGGACGAATAGTTTTTGTTGCCGATGACTAGAGAAAAGGATGCCATGTGGAGAATTCCAAAAAAGTGCTGAAACTGGAGGACTGAATTACAAGATCGATCCCTCAGCGGTGTGCGATCGGTAGTCTATCGCGCTCCCTCCTCGAACCGCTATCTATAGCGTTCAGCTGTTCTAGAAATAAAATTCATCCATTCCGCCAATTCCTATGATGAAGGCAACTTCTTTTTCTCACGTCTCCACATCCCATGCCAGCAATCCCCCGGGTAGGGCCAGTGCCTTGCACCGAACTTCAGCCGATTGGTTAACTTACTTTCGCTTCAATCGAGAAACTCCGCGATCGCTACCCTGGAACGACGAGACACCCTTAACTAACACTGAAAAGCAGATCATTGCTCACTCCATCAGTTATTTTCAATTAGGCGAAAGCTCCGAAGGAACACACTTGATGCGACTCGCCCGAAACTACGCTGAACAGAGCGGAGATTGCCATTGGGTCAAGGTCATCAAACTCTTTATCGGTGAAGAACAACGGCACGCCCAGGATTTGGGACAATTCATGCGTCAGCATCAGTTACCTCTGGCACAAAAACACTGGTCTGATACCTGGTTTCGTAGGCTGCGCCGTTTGGCAAATTTGGAAATAGCATTGATGGTTTTATTAACGGCGGAGGTGGTGGCAACACTCTATTACCCTGCTCTGGGAATAGCAACGCGATCGCCTCTGTTACATGATCTCTGTCAGCAAATTCACCAGGATGAAACTCAACACGTTCAGTTTCAGACCGAGACGTTACAGCGCATCTGGCGATCGCATCCGCAGTGGCGACAGTGGTTCACTCGAATCCTGTATAGGTGCTTCTTCCAAGTCACTCTGATTGCCGTGTGGGTAAGCCACCGCCCCGTACTGCAAGCCGCAGGCTACTCGTTTACAACCTTCTTTCAACAAGCCTGCATCGCGCTCAACACTAATCTCTTTACAGAGGTGAATATATAGATTCAGTAAACTTGCTGAACCGTCCACCAGTGCAGATGCTACACTAGGTGTGTTGTAGTGTTGCAAAAGGTTGCAGTGCGTTGAGAATTTCTGCATTAGCTGGATGTTGTTGGCTTCCAGTGTGGTACTTAGAAATGAAATTACAGCGCAAGCGGCTCTCCGACCCGGCTCTGTCATGGGCAGACCGTTGTGAAGGACCCAGTATGAGCTGATCGACCTGTAACTGTAGGTTGGCAGGCAGTAGCTATTGGCTACCCGCTAATAAACGGCATGAATGTTGTTTTTAGTAGCCTTGCGAACTCGGTCGGTCAAAGCTCTCTTTAGAGTTTTTCCTAACTAAATGATTTGGATGACGGCAAATCGTCCTGCTTTGTTAGCAGTGCTATTCGCTGACTGCTTTTGCTTTTGGTGCTGAGCCAACAGCAAAGGGGGTAACGGTTTTGTAGTGATGCAAAGCCATGTTTGCTTTAGAGTCTTTGCCGTTCTTCCGCCGAAACGCATGTTCACTTCACTTCGATGTGTTTAATTCATTTGGGAGTCCCACCATGTCTAGCCTACTCAACCGTAAGATTGCACCTACCCCCATGCCCACTGAAATTGGGGTTGTAGATTTAATCGACAATTATTTCACCGCTTATAACTCGGCTCGTCTGCGCGAAATCTGTCATCTTTTGAGCCACGATGTTATGCAAGATGGAGTCACTGTTGGTCTAAGTCTGTCTGGAGCGTTGACTCCTGCTGGTTTTGGCGTCTCCGTGCTATCTCCATTGATTCGCAATGGCTTTATTGATTGGATCATCAGCACTGGAGCTAACCTGTATCATGATTTGCACTACGGATTAGGGTTGAATCTGTATAGTGGCAATCCTTTTGCAGATGATGTCAAACTGCGCGAAGAAGGGCAAATCCGCATCTACGACATCACCTTTGGTTATGATGTGTTGCTCGAAACAGACGCCTTTATCCGAGAACTATTGCGGGCAGAGCCCTTTCAAAAACGCATGGGCACTGCTGAGTTCCATCATCTGTTGGGCAAATACATTAACGCCGTTGAAAAGCAAATCGGCGTCAAACACTCCTGTTTGCTCTCCACTGCGTATGAATGCGGTGTGCCCATCTACACTTCCTCGCCAGGGGATAGCTCGATTGGGATGAATGTAGCCGCTCTGGCATTGGAAGGATCAAAACTGGTGATTGATCCCTCTCAGGATGTCAACGAAACCGCCGCGATCGCCTATACGGCACGGGATGCAGCAAGTGACGGCAGCGAAGGCAAGAGTGCCGCCATCATTATTGGCGGTGGTAGCCCCAAAAACTTCTTGCTGCAAACTCAACCTCAAATCCACGAGGTGTTGGGACTGGAGGAACGGGGGCACGACTACTTTGTGCAAATCACGGATGCTCGTCCTGACACCGGGGGACTGTCGGGCGCAACCCCCTCGGAAGCTGTGAGTTGGGGCAAGATTGACCCTGACGAGTTGCCCAGCACCATCGTCTGCTACACCGACAGCACGATCGCCCTACCCATCATGACCGCTTATATCATGAGCCAGAGTGCTCCCCGTCCACTGAAGCGACTGTACGATCGCCGGGAAGAGATGCTCGATCGCTTGCGGTTAGCCTATTACGCAGCCAAAGCTCGCCAACCGGAGCAACCCACAGCAGCGATCGCTCAAATCGTCACCGCGACTCGTGAACCTGTCGCAACGTATCCCTGCGGTACACCCATTAAACGGTAGGGCGGAAAAGGCTAAACGATGAGCGATAAATGATGAAAGTTAAGCGGTGGTGGGTTGTGTGTAATCGAAACTCACTGCCGCTTTTACACTTTGATTAGATCAAAGGTATCGCGATCGCCTCGTTCTATAAAGGATGTAAAGATGATGCGTTACGCTGCGCTAATACATCCTACCGGACTGCTCTCTTTTTATCCTTCAGCCTTTATCCTTCATCCTTTTTTTCAGTTTCGGTGATTATTGCTGTAACGAATCCGTGCCCCTGCCCATTGCAGTTTTTCTCGTAGGGTCTGGTAGTAGGAATAGTTTTCTTGCAGGATGATGAATTGCGCCTGACAGTCTGCCATCCGGATGTCCACTCGTTGTCCCGGCCAGATAGAAGTCGCTAACACCCCATCCATCCACAGTTTAGTCGTCAGTTCGCGATCAGCAAGCGGCCAAATGCTCACGACCGAACCAGGAGGAAGGACAATGGGACGACTGGAGAGGCTCAATGGACAAATGGGGGTAACAGCGATCGCCTCCATACCAGGATGAATAATGGGACCGTTTGCCGCAACGGTGTAACAGGTGGAACCTGTCGGAGTTGCCACAATCAACCCATCCCCCTGGTACTGATCGACCACCTCCCCATCGATCTCCATTTCTAAAATGGAGGTAATCATCCGGTCAGCAGAGGCAGGCTTAACGCACATCTCGTTTAGAGCCAGGTAGCGATCGCTCATCGGTTCCCGATTGCTGCGACTACCCTCAAAGGTCGTTGCCTGGAGCATCATCCGTCGCTGCACCGCAAAGCGATCTTCCTGGAGTCGATCTAGCAAAAGATTGGAGTTGCCAAAGTCGTCAGCAGACTCAGTGAGAAAACCCAACGTTCCGCCCACATTGAGTGCCAGAATCGGAATGCCTTCAGGGGCAAGATGACGGGCGGCTCCCAAAGCAGTACCATCACCACCCAGAACAAGAGCAAAGTCAATGGGCTTAGAAACCGACGCCAAAAAAACCGGGTAGGGGTTATCCTTAGACCCACTGGGTCCCAACAAAACCTTGCAATTACGCGCTTCCAACTGTCGGGCACAATTTTCTGCCCAACGTTGACTCAGGGGATCGCCCGCCTTATGAACAATAATGACCTGATTTAATTCCACTCCCGACGATGCTCAATCTGCTACCACTTCAACAGATTGAATTGCTCCATATCTACAGTATCGCGGTTGCGGTAAATCGATAGAACAATTGCCAAACCCACAGCCGCTTCAGCCGCAGCAATGGAAATAACAAATACCGCAAACACTTGTCCTTTGACACTTTGAGGGTCAAGGTAGTTGGAAAACGCCATCAGATTGAGGTTGACCGCATTGAGCAATAGCTCAATTGACATCAAGACTCGAATCGCGTTGCGGCTGGTGACTAGACCATAGATGCCAATGCAAAAAAGAGCGGCAGCAATAAGAAGAAAATACTGTAGTTGCATGGATTGTGTCAGTGTCAAAGGGTGAATTAAGCGTTGCGATCGCCAGGAGATTCAGTAATCGTCCGCTCTGGACGAGTGATGCCAACAGAAGTCAGCTCACGCGGACGTTCCGGCAGCGTCAACACGGGCTGCTGAGGCTGGACGGCTGAGGAATCGTCTGGCAAAAACTCGCGGCGTGCCAGGACAATCGCCCCAATTAATGCCATCAACAGCAATACAGATGCCAACTCAAACGGCAATAAGAAATCGCTGAAGAAATGTAGCCCAATCGTGTAGATTGCTCCATCTCCTGCAACAGGCGACCCTGAAATTGCCCAAGGAGTCGCAAGCACCATTGCTCCCAATAAGGCAAACAGACCAGAGCACACCAGAGCAGTAGCCGCCCTGCCCAACCAGGCATTAGCCACTGGGCGGAACGGTTGCCGCTTGTTAACTAGCATGATCCCGAACAGGATCAGAACGTTAACGGCTCCGACATAGATGAGCACCTGAGCCGCAGCGACAAATCCAGCATTGAGCAGGATATACAAACCAGAGATGCTGATAAAAACACCACCCAGCAGAAACGCTGAATAGACAATGTTATTTAACAACACGACACCCAATGCGGCTGCCAGCGTCATAAAGGCAAGGATGCCGAACGAAACAATTTGAACCCCATCTGCTAGATTCACCGCTACCTCGTCTCCATCAAATAGTGCATCAACATGTCTAATTGCGATCGCCCACTCAAGGTATAGCCGATCCAAATCAGGCTACTTCGTTTCCATTTCTTCTAAGATCTCTTCTGGCATCTTACCAGCCCGACGCGACCCTGCTGGTAAACCGTGGGGCTCCAGAACGCCTTTGGGCAGATAGGCAAGCTCACGCAGTGGAGTCACCATGGGATCTTGAGTCACCTTGTAAGGCAAACGTCCTAATGCCACATTGTCAAAGTTCAACTCGTGGCGATCGTACGTTGCCAGTTCATATTCCTCAGTCATCGAGAGGCAATTCGTGGGGCAATACTCAACGCAGTTGCCACAGAAGATGCAAACTCCAAAGTCGATGCTGTAGTGATTCAGTTTTTTCTTCTTGGTTTCTTTGTTGAATTCCCAATCAACAACGGGCAAATTAATCGGGCAAACCCGAACACAGACTTCGCAGGCGATGCACTTGTCAAACTCAAAGTGAATTCGACCCCGAAACCGCTCAGAAGGAATGAGTTTCTCGTAGGGATATTGAACGGTAATTGGGCGGCGTTGCATGTGGTCAAAGGTAACGGACAGCCCTTGCCCGATGTATTTTGCCGCTTGTCCTGCTTCTTTTGCGTAGTCAACAACAGACTTAAGAAATTTCAGCATGGCGATCACAGTAAAGTTGAAGCAAGTGGATTGAACTTAAGAGGAGAATCGATTCAGTTAGCCACCAAAAGCAACGGGGAAGGCAAGCTTAAGCCCTGCGGTTAACAACAGATTCACCAGCGAGACTGGTAACAAGAATTTCCAACCTAAGTCTAACAACTGGTCAATCCGAACGCGGGGTACCGTCCAACGCAACAGGATTGCAATGAAAACGAGTAGATAGGCCTTAAAGACGGTCATAATAATGCCGATCGCCCCAGTGATAACCTGCAACCAGGGAGTTGTCTCACTCACGCCAATCCAATCGGCGATTAAGCTGATGGGAATGGGAAAATCCCAACCACCCAAGTAAAGCACCGAAACAAACAGGGCAGAGAGCACTAAGTTGACATAAGAGCTGAGATAAAACAGACCAAACTTCATTCCAGAATATTCAGTCTGATACCCTGCAACCAACTCCTCTTCTGCTTCGGGCAGGTCAAAGGGGAGACGCTCACACTCTGCCAGAGCTGCGATCCAAAAGATCAAAAAGCCAATGGGCTGTCGCCAAATATTCCAGCCGAGGATGCCATAACCGGATTGCTGATTGACAATGTCAATGGTGCTGAGAGAGTTTGACATCATTACAATCGCCAGCACAGACAGTGCCAAAGGCAGTTCATAGCTGATGGACTGAGCCGCTGCGCGCAAGCCACCCAACAGCGAGTATTTGTTATTGGAGGCATATCCCGACATCAACAAGCCGATGGGGGCAATACTCGATAGTGCAATCCACAAAAAGATACCAACACCCAGGTTAGTGATTTGTAAATTTTGACCAAACGGCACAATCAAGTAGGACAAAAAGACTGGTACAACAACCAATACAGGTCCAAGCGTAAACAGCCAGGGGTCAGATTTGGCTGGAACTAAATCTTCTTTGAAGAGCAATTTTGCACCATCGGCAATGGGAATCAACATTCCCAGAGGTCCAGCAAACTCAGGACCGATCCGTTGTTGAGCGGCTGCTGAGATCTTCCGCTCCAACCAGGTGGTAACGAGTACACCAAAAGTCGCACCCAGAAGGACCAGGAGCATAGGGAATGGCATCCAGATGACCTTTGCCAACTCTGGTGATAAGCCAAAACTGCTAAGAGCTTCAATAAAGCTCCTTTGTAAATCAATTCCAGAATTCATAGGTTGCCGCTCTAGGCTAGTGCTCTGTTAAGCAGGTTCACAAAAAACGATTGGGCTGATTGCAGACTCGTCCAGATCCATCGGGTCAAAGCAGGAACGCTTGTTTGTGAAGAATCTTCACGCAGTCCTCGTCATCAGTATATCGTTGCAGGGTTCTCAAAGCGGCACTCATCCACAAGAAGTTCTAAGCAGGAGAGCGGAGAATTCAGTATTTGCTCGAACTGCTCAAACGCTTCTCTAATCAGGGCTACGGGACATAGATAGATTTTTAATTATGGTTTAACTCTCATAAATCGAATTAAATCTATCTAAAGTAATGAGTTTAGTTAATGATCTGGATATGTTTTTAATAAGTTTTCATAGGGTTTTTGTCCATTTGAGCGATCGCCCCTGAGACCTCAAATGCATTTGCTGCCATTTTTAAAAACTTATTGTAAAAAAAGTTGTGTAATTCCAAACAATGTGTATATTGAGAGCTATTCATTTCAGCCAATTCTTAATAGCGACCGACCGATTACGTGTGAGGGAACTGAGATTATTGTGCAAATTCCAAACTTTCCTGAATGCCACCACCCCCTGTTGAAATCGTTGCATCACTACAGCGATCAGGAGTTACTGACTCTGTTTCAGCGTCACCCTGATGCGGGTCAATACTTCACAGCGATTTTTTGCCGTTACAGCCCGATTGTGTACACGTTGATTCGCCACTCAGCGCGATCGCCCGTTCAAGCTGACTATTTGTTTGCGATTACCTGGCGACATATCTATCACGAACTGGGGGGCTTGGATCTGCATCAAAGCTCAGCGGCAGGCTCAGAGGTGATGAACCTGCAAAGCTGGATTATCAACATCACTGCCGTTTGTATCAACCGTGCTGATTTACCGCCTGTTGAGTCAATTCACTATTCGTTGCAAGCGGCTCCGCCTCCACTCTGGTGCTATATTGAGCGATCGCTCGATCAACTCCCCCCTGTGCAACGCCTGATGGTGTTAATGGCACAGACCTTCCACTGGAGCGAAACTCGCATTTCCGCCTATCTCCAGGCTGAAGGAGAGATGATCTCTCCAGCAGAGGTGAAACAGCAACTTCAGGCAGGCTATCAACAGTTAGAAGCCAACCTGCCAGAGGATATTCGAGCCATTTACCTGGAGGGGCAGAACCGCAGTCTAATTGGAGCGGAACCTGTCCCCTCCGAGAGCTAGTTCAAATAGACGGCCCCTGTCGGCTCAATTCGTAAGGCGGTGCGATCGACCGTAAAGTCTTCGGTTGCCTGCAAAATTAGGGTGAGTGTGCTTGTGGAATTGTTGGCTTCAATGGTGGGGCTGATTAGACCGCCATCGTTGCGTCGAAAAGTCAGTGTTGTAGGAATACCCAGGTCTTGCAGCGTTGCCTGAGATTGGGCACCTAAAGCGCGAAACTGAGTATCACCAATCACTTGATAGCTCAACTCAGCCCCGGTTGCGTTGATGACCTGAATGGTTATCGCATTGCCATTCGGTTGCACGATCGCGAGGGGAATGGGTAATACATCGGGTTGGGTCTGCTTCAGGTGTGGGCTGACTCGTTCCGCTGTTGTTTGGGCAGCAGTCATGTCCCCTTGGAGAAGCGGTGACGCAACAACCTGAGAAGGCACAAGGCTCAGTCCACCTGCAAGCAGTGCCCAACTGAGCCACGTCTTCATACCTGGTTTAGAGGGGCGATCGGATTGTTGAAAAATTGATTTAGTCATACGTCAACGATTTAAGCAGAGATTTCATTACTGACGTGAGTCAATCACCAGTGATTCCTTCACCTGTGATTTCACCGGGGGTTATATCGTCATTCATAACTCATTCTTCAGAATTCCAAACTGATCCACCGACTGAGGTATCCTAAGCAGGAGAAATTGAATTCCAGCGAATAGCCTCGGTAGTGAACGCCCGTGAAGTATTTTTTTCTTTCAGATGGATGGAACGTTGGCAGAGTATGGGAGTTTGGTGGGTTGTGGAACGAACTCGCCTGGCGACGTAAACCCGAAATTTATCGGATGAACCTGTGCATGGTAGAGCGTGGCGAAAAGCTATGGCTCCATCGAGTTGAAGATGCCGTTTTGATGTTGGAAGTAAAACCTTCCATGCCACAAGATGACCCAGCCCACGCCATTGGGCAAGTGGTGCTAAAACGATTAATTTCCGCAGAACAAGTGATTGAGCTATTGTGCTCTGCTGAAGCCGTTTTAGACATCCCAGAGAAATAGAGGAACTGAGTCGTAATCGCATCGCACACTCCAGCAGAGGACATCCACCAAGCCTCCCTACAAGGATCTCGGCTTCCCTTTTTGCCCTCTGCGTTTTATGGCCGTAGCCCCATTCGATAGGGCGAAGGCGAGTCAGAAAGCTTCCCCAGAATCAGTGGTTGAGCCATCGCCTTTGTCGTAAGCTTTCTGACCAAAGCTATACCTTGCCTTAGGGCGTTTCTGCCAGATTACTACTCGTTAGGTTGCTGACAGATCGCTGCAATTGCACCAACGAGCGGTTATATCCCAAGATGGCGTTCAACTGATTCACCTCAGCACGGGTCAACTCCGTCTGCGATCGCAACACGTCAGTTTGTGTTCCAACCCCAGCCTGGAAGCGCAGACGCGCTAGCCGCAAAGCTTCTGTTGCCTGCTGAAGTGCCAAAGCCGTCGTCGCAATGTTTTCAAAGTTGGCTTGCAGGGACAGGTAAGATTGTTCGACCTCAAAGCGAACCTGGTTACGAGCATCGGCAAATTGAGTCTCAGCGATCGCAATATTTGC
The DNA here is from genome assembly GCF_014697545.1 of Oscillatoria sp. FACHB-1407. Classification (GTDB taxonomy): domain Bacteria; phylum Cyanobacteriota; class Cyanobacteriia; order Elainellales; family Elainellaceae; genus FACHB-1407. The sequence goes on from NZ_JACJSA010000010.1 coordinate 36,427, forward strand.
TTCCTGCTGGTCTGCCTGCGCTCTAGCTGCCCCACCATCAAATAAAGTGATGCTGACCTGCGCCCCTAACTCGTAATTATCTTGGAAGCCCTCATCTTCGTTGAGCAGGTTACTAACGTTATAAGCTGCACTCAACGAGACTTGAGGCCCCAGTGCAGCTAAAGCGGCTCGGCGTTGTTGCTCACTGATGTCTCGCTGAACCAACTGCTGCTGCAACTCAGCCCGATTACGATAGGCGAGAACGATACTGTCTTCCAGGGTCAACCCCCAGCGATCGGCAACTCGAACCGGATCCGCTGCTGCAATATTAATGGTTTCCGGTAAATTCAAGCGGCGGGCTAGCTGGCGACGAGAGATTTGTTGCTCACTAATGCGCTGTCTCAACTCCTGCTGAGCGTTTGCCAAATCTACCTGAGCTTGCAGCACATCAAAGCGGGTGCCCACCCCTGCCCGTTCCAGTGCTTCCGCATCTCGCAAACTGCGTTCTGCTTGCTCCAGAGCGTCTCGAGAGATCCGCACCTGTTCATCTGCTTCTTGCAAGTCGTAATAATCATTGGTGACATCTAACCGCAACTGTTCTGCGGTAGTTTCGACCTGCAATTCCTGTAGGCGCACCTGCCCTTCAGCCGCCCGAATTGCCGCCGATCGCCGACCCGAGGTAAACAGGTTGTAGTCAAGTTGGACTGTACCACCAAGCGTGACGTTAATGTCATCCTGGTTACCCACCGGACGGCCAAACACATCGGTCTGTCCCTGGTTCTGGTTTTCTACAGCGTTCAGCGATACCCCTGCCTGGACGGTCGGGTCATTCGCGGCTTGCTGCTCGCGTAAACTGGCTCGGTTTCTTTCTAACTCTAACTGAGCAACTTGAAGTTCCCGACTATTGCGTCGTGCTAACTCTAACGCCTGTTGCAACGTAATAGGCTGAGTGCCAATGAGCTCAACCTCTTCGGGACGAGTTGGAAACAGTAACAGGTTAGGTTCAGCGTTTAAGTATTCTGGAGCAGAGTCAATCTGACCTGGAGCTGAGATCGCAGGCGTTGGAATATCCGTTTCAGGTTGTGAATTGCCAGCATCTGGTCGAGGAACGGCTGGTAAATTTTCAGTTGGAGTTGGATTGGTCGGTGTTGGTGCAGGGTCTGGAGCCGCTTGAGCCGTCGATGTATCTTGAGCTTGCACCAGTAGCACTGACTGGGAGGATTGGAATTGATGGAGCGGTATGGCAACCGGAGCCCCAACCGTTGGGGACGCAACGACCTCAAAGGATGAACCGCCTTGCATCACTGCCAGGGGATATTCAGGATTTGATTTGTCCTCTTCAGATTGACTGCCCTTAGTCAAGCTTGAAGCAGAATTGAACGGTAAGGGAGGTTGAGCAGAGGCAGTTCCAACAGAGTTAAGGGCAATGGCTGCACCAATGCTGAGAGCAATTAGAGGATGATTGGGTTGCATGTTGGATGAGTTTACAGTCCAAAGAACGAGTTGGAAGAAAAACCTGAAGTAGATACTGACAGGGTATTTTACTTGGCAAATAACCCATGAGTTAGTTTAGGGAACTCAAGGAGTTTACACTTCATCCGGTTGGATCAACTCGCAGAATAATCTTACTCAATCCCGATGCAAGACTCCAAAATTTATATCTAGAGAATGATTTTTTAAGAGATAAACAATCGCCTTACCGCCGTAGAAAGTTCAACAGTTCTCGATTTACGGTTTGCGGAGCCTCTTGTTGTATCCAATGACCACATTGGGCGATCGGCGCAAACCGAAACGGAGCCGCAATTAGCTTGTCGATCCCCTCAATCACCTGACGGCTAATCAGGGAATCTTCCTCACCCCACAAGACTAACGTGGGCACAGTGATCGGTCGGGGCGATCGCCCCCATTGGTTGAGCCACGCCTGCGGAGAAAACAGTTGACGATAGTGATTGATAGCGGCGGTCAAGACCCCTGGCTTTTCGAGAGCAGCTTGATACAGTTCTGTATCTTTCGTGGAAAAAGCCCCTTTACGAATGGCTTGCTCCTGAAGCATGTTTTTCACAAAAGCTCGCAAGTTTTGACGGATCAACCATTCGGGTAACGCTGGAACCTGAAATGCCAGAATGTGCCAACTGCGCCGCAATTGATCCAGGTTACTAATCATGGCTTGAGTGAAGTCATGCGGATGTAGGGCATTGAGCAATGCCAGACGGTGGATGGATTGAGGAAACTTTTGTGCCAAAGACCAGGCGATCGTGCCACCCCAGTCATGTCCCACAACATGCGCCTTCAGATATCCCAGGCTCTCAATCAGCCCGCGAATATCGTTACTGAGCGTATCTAAGTCATACCCATCGGCTGGTTTATCAGAGTCGTTGTAACCCCGTAAATCAGGTACCACTACTTTAAAGTGACGCGCTAACGCTGGAATTTGGTGTCGCCAGGAGTACCAGAACTCGGGAAACCCGTGCAACAGGACAACCAGTTCACCCTCCCCTTGAGTCACACAGTGCAGTCGAATGCGATTCGTTTCAACGAAGCAGTGTTGCCATCCAGATTCTAATGCGGTCATAAACTCTAAAAAAACAGTGGACGCAGGTGCGCCTCCTAAACCTGATTGCTCCAAGAGAGTGGAGACAGGGAAATCAAACTGGGACAATCAAAATCGCTTAGTCTTTCTTACTTCTTTATTGAAGCCTTAACGTTAAGGACTTGATATAGCTGTGATATCCGGTTAGGAACCACTGCGCTTTAGTGCCCGATTGAGAGACGCAATGTAACGATTAATACCATTACTTGACTTCGTTTTACAGCTTAACATCCCGGCGATCGCCCGTGGTTCAGTTGAATCTCTGAACTCTTATCCTCGCCCAACTCGAACTATCCCAGATTAAGTAGAATCATTAGGGGCAAACGGTGCCTGTAATCACAGGTACAGTGGCGGGCGTACCCTGGCAGACAATTGACCAGGAAGTCAGTGTCCCATCTGTTAAGGTGCCTAGCCAGACTCGCCCTGCGTAGCCCCGCATCACTCCTGCCGGAGTAGCAGTCGTCACAGCCGCAGCAAGGCTACCTGCGCCTACTGGAGTTGAGGCATAGGTGTAGTTTTTGGACGTCGAAAGACCTACCTGTAAGTCTTCTAAATTACCAAAAGCATTCTTCTCAAGAAAGTATGCCTGCTGACCTCGATTAATGGAGCCAACGTAGGTTAAAGCCTCAGACTCACGAGCCTTACTCGATTGAGAGAGAAATGAGGGCAGGGCAAGGGCTGATAGTAAGCCAATGATCATGATTACGACCAGCAACTCCAGTAGGGTAAAGCCCCGATCTTGCGGGATAGACTTAACCCAATATTGAAGAAATTTCGCTTGTAGTTCAGCCTTCATAGGTAATTCTTCCTTAGAGAGTGGGATGGTCGATTCCGACTCCGGGGTTGTGCGAACACCACGTAATTAAAATCACTGAGTAATTTCACGGTGTTCTTGTTTACCTATTCCTGAAAGCAAAAAAAAATCCGGAATTCAGAGCAGGAGCGATGCCTGAGCTTTGTGAACTCTTAAAATCGGTATGAAATTACTGTGGAGATGAGGAATCATTCATCACTTTGGGGTAGAGAAGAAGCGAGGGGTGAGCAAATTGGTTCTGATACTTGGAAATCTATGGCTGATCTCACTTTCAGAAATTACCGATACAGATCTAAGTAACGTCAGTTCGGTTTAAGAGCCTGGTGAATGAATTCGCGGCTATTAAAGCAAAGTCCGCGACTCGACTGAGTTTCGCCGACCGTCCCTGCGTAGGCGGGTTTTGTTCTGGTAGCTGCGGTTTTAACCGCCACTCCCCTAACCGTCAGATGCACCTGTCGTGACAAGAGGTTTGGCGAGGATTCACAGTGTCTCAATTACTAACTTGAATTGTGGCGATCGCCCGTCCAAGAAAAAAGGCGCGGAATCCGCGCCTTTCAATGTCAGTTCTGCGATAAATGATGCGATGAAGTAATTACATCAACCCTAACTGAGAGAGAATGCCATTTCCAGTAATCAACTCAGTTGCGAGACCGATTGCAAATCCTAACATTGCCAAACGACCGTTCCAGGTTTCAGCAAATTGAGTAAATCCGAACTTTGCTTGTTGATCTTGCATGGGGAGTAACCTCAATAGAAATTCAACTTCTGTAATAGAAGTTAACATAACTTTAGGTTACTTGACAATATTCTCGCTGAATGGTTGATAGTACTGATGACAGCAGCGTTGAGGGTTGAACAACCCCTCAAGTCAACACCCAGTTGACCAGGGTTCGCACTGCAAACCCCGTTCCCCCCGCATTGTTGTAACCATTGTCCTTATCTGCCCAAACGGGACCCGCAATGTCGAGGTGTACCCAGGGCGTTTCTTTGACAAATTGTTTGAGGAAGAGGCTCGCGGTAATGGCTCCACCGGGACGGGGACCCGTGTTTTTCATATCTGCAACGACCGACTTTAGTCCGTCAAAATATTTCTCCTCCATCGGCATCTGCCAGAATTTCTCGCCTGACTGCTTCGCGGCTTCCAAAAACTCAGTGGCGATCGCCTGACTGGTGCTCCACAAGCCAGCAATATCATCTCCCAGGGCAATGACACACGCTCCGGTTAGCGTTGCCAGATCGACAATGGCATCAACCCCTAACTTCTCCGCAAACACCAGGGCATCCGCCAGGGTCAGCCGTCCTTCGGCATCCGTGTTGTTGATTTCGATGGTTTTGCCATTGGAAGCGGTGAGAATGTCACCGGGATGCATGGCACGACCGCTAATCATGTTCTCTGTCACCGCACTGATAAAGTGAACTTCGACATCGGGTTTGAGGGAACCAACGGCTTTAGCGGCTCCCAAAGTTGCAGCGGCTCCCCCCATATCGGTTTTCATCATCTCGATACCGCTACCCGTGGGTTTGATATTTAACCCACCGCTATCAAAGGTGAGCCCTTTACCGACGATCGCCAATTTGCGACGCGGTGTGCCCTGCGGGCGATAGGTGAGATGGATAAATTTGGGGGGTAACTCAGAGGCTTTTGCCACACCCAAAAAGGCTCCCATGCCGAGTTTCTCGCAATCTTCCTGCTCCAGGATCTCTAACTCCAGAGCATACTCACGGGCGATCGCCTCTGCGGTTTCTGCCATGGTGATGGGGGTAACGATGTTGGCAGGGGCAGAGACTAGCTCGCGTGCCAGGATGACCCCCAGGCTAATCTGACGGGCACGATTAATCGCATCCTCCTGTCCTGGGAAACCCAGTAATTCCACTTGTTGAATCTCAAAGGTTTTGTCATCATCTGACTTGAAGCGATGGTCATTGTGCAGAGTTAGTTCTAAACCTTCTGCGATCGCCTGCACCGTTTGAGCCGGATCATTGTTCCAGGCAGGGAAGCTAATGCCAACAGTTTTGCATTTTTCACGCTTCACCAGACGCACTGCCGCCGCAGTTGCTCGTCGCAATGTCTCCAGGGTCAGAGCATCAGACTTACCCAACCCCACAACAGCAATTTTACGAATAGGGCTATTTGCACCAACTCTGGTCACAGCCGTGCTTTCAGCTTTGCCTTTAAACTCAAACTCGTTAATCAGTTCTTGTAGCGTACCTGATAGGGTTTGGTCTAGCTCGGCTAAATCGCCCGTTAACTCGATCGCATCTTCAAACAATCCAACAACCAAACAATCGCCTGTCCAATTGACCCGTGGTGTATCTGTGCCTCGAAAATCCATGACTACAATTACCGATATATCCTTCTATATCTACCCAGTATTGCTCAATTCTTTAACCCTTGGTTTAGCATTTAACAGAGGGAATGGGGAGGAGGAAAGGGAGTGACTACGATGGTTAACATCAACTATTAGAAACGTGAATTAAATAACCTGGGCAATTTCCTGTCTGTACGGGTTTGACAGTGCCAAACCCCTCCGCAAAAATTGCACCTCGTTCAATCCATAACCCTTAGAATGCGATCGAGATAGTCGCAGGAGAATGCGATTGAGACGGTTAGACCAGACCCATCCTCATTCCCTACTCCCCATTCCCCATTCCCTACTCTCCACTGTTGATTAACATGCTCAAGCAACCGAAACGGACTTTACTCATAACGGCTGGTGCAGGTGTATTGGCATTGGCATTGGGAGGTGCGACTGCGGCTGCGCTTTACCCAACTTGGATTAGTCGGCTGCCGATTGTAGGTCAGTGGATTCAACCCAATGAACCTTCGAATGAGTTTAGCCAAGCTTCAGAATCGTCAGAATCGTCCGTGGTGTTGTCGTTGGTGTCACTCTCCCCAGCAGAACGGGCGGCTCAGTTAGAGGCGATCGCCACTCAGGCTTCATCAACGGATCAGTATCGAGCACGTTATCTGTTGGCGATGGATCTAATCAATCAAAACCGAGGTGGTGCGGCTCTGCCTCTGCTGGAGGGGTTAGAGCAGGACTACCCGGTGTTAGCTCCGGCAGTGCTGGCAAAACGAGCGCAGGCGTACACGGCAAGTGCTCAACCCGAACAAGCCACTGCGACGTGGCAAGCCTTGTTGCAGCAGTTTCCAGATAGCCCCTTTGCTGCTGAGGCGTTGTATGCCCTTGGTCAAACCGATGCTCAGGCGTTGGAGCAACTTCTGACTCAATTTCCGGCACATGGTCGAGCGATCGCTCTGGCGCAGGAGCGACTGGCTCAAAACCCCAATCAACCCCAATTGCTGCTGTTGTTAGCTCGATACGGGTTGCATTTAAACGATGGAGAAGCTGCCCTCGATCGCCTGGTGAATGAGTATGCATCCACCCTGCCCCCCCAGGATTGGGAAGCGATCGCCTTTGGTTACTGGGAACTTCAGCGATATAGCAGTGCCAGTGATGCCTATGCCAAAGCCCCAGCTACCCCTTTGGGGCTGTATCGCGTCGGTCGGGGAGCCTGGTTGGGTGATCGAACTCAGGATGCGATCGCCGCCTATAGGGTTTTGATCCAACAGTTTCCTGATGCACCAGAGACAGGGTTAGGGTTGCTGCGTTTGTCTCGTCTGGTGGAACCGCAGGAGGCACTGAGTTACACCGACCAGATCATTAGCCGTTTTCCCGATCGCGCTCCCGAAGCATTATTGGAGCGGGCAAAGGCATTGGATGCTCTGGGCAGTGCCGAGTCCGCCAGTCAAGCTCGACAATCCCTGTTAACCCAGTACAGTTCCTCAGATGCGGCAGCAGAACTGCGCTGGACGCTGGCAGAGCAACGCATGGAAGCCGGAGATCTGCGGGGAGCCTGGGAGTTAGCCCGACAACTGGTGAAGGATAACCCTGACAGTGAATATGCCCCAGAAGCCGCTTTCTGGTTGGGTAAGTGGGCACACCAATCCGGGCAACCCGAAGCTCAGGCAGCGTTTGAATATGTCCTGACCCACTACCCCGACTCTTACTATGCGTGGCGATCGGCAGTCTATTTGGGCTGGGACAATGTGGGAGACTTCACCAGCGTCCGTGCCAAAGTGCCCGAAGTCATTACTCCCACCCAACGCCCAACCCTACCCGCTGGCTCTGAGTTGTTGCAGGAACTCTATCGCCTGGGACAGAATCAGGACACCTGGTCGGTGTGGCAGGTGGAGTTTCAAAACCGCATGACCCCCACCGTAGCAGAACAGTTTACAGATGGGGTATTGCGCCTGGGGGTAGGCGACCATCTGGAAGGCATCTTTATGGTGTCCAGTCTCGCCAATCGGGAAACACCAGAGGAGCGATCGCAATACAAAGCGTTGAAGCAGCAACCTTTTTACTGGCAAGCGTTGTATCCCTTCCTTTATTCGCAACCGATTCAGAACTGGTCAAAAGAGCGACAACTCAACCCGTTGTTAGTGACAGCGTTGATTCGACAAGAGTCGCGCTTTGAACCGAATATCCGTTCTGTAGTAGGGGCGATCGGGCTAATGCAAGTGATGCCCGATACGGGCGTGTGGATCTCGGAAACCACCGAATTTCCTAACTACAACCTGGATAACCCGGATGACAACATCCGCTTTGGCACCTGGTTCCTCGACTACACCCATGAGGAATACAGCGATAACTCTCTGTTTGCAGTCGCCAGCTACAATGCGGGGCCGGGGAATGTCGCCGATTGGATTGCCCGTTTTGGTTTCAGTGACCCCGATATTTTCGTAGAACAGATTCCCTTTCCCGAAACGAAGGGATATGTGGAGTCGGTGTTTGGTAACTATTGGAACTACCTGCGGCTCTACAACCCAGAGGTTTCACAACAATTGGCTCGCTATTCACCCAATCACGTTGAAATGGTGGGACAGATGCCGTAAGGAAAGAGAGAAGAGAGAAAAAAGAAGAGAAAAGAAGGATAAAGGATAAAGGATAAAGGATGAAACAAGAATCAAATTTGTAGGGTGCAGTTAGCGTCAGCGTAACGCACCTCAACGTTGACCCCCTTTTTATCCTTCATCCTTAATCGTTTATCCTTTCCATTTGTCCTTGCTTCGTTTGCAGCACCGACAACAGGGGAGCCGCTTGCAAAAGGGTTTGCGTGTAGGGATGTTGGGGTTGGGTGAAGATAGTTTCCGTGTCTCCCAGTTCCACAATTTGACCCGCTTTCATGACGGCAATGCGATCGCACAGGAACCTTGCGACCCAGAGATCGTGGGTGATAAAGAGGTAGGTCAGGTCAAATTCTCGCTTCAGATCCAGCATCAGGTTCAACACCTGAGCCTGAACGCTGGCATCGAGCATACTGACGGGTTCATCGCAGATCAGCAGTTTGGGACGGGTAATCAGCGCACGGGCGATTGCCACACGTTGTTGTTGCCCGCCAGACAAGTCACTCGGATAGCGGTGGTAATAGTCGTCAACGGGGGTTAAGCCAACTCGCTCTAACATAGCTTCGACTTGCTTTTTAGCGGCGATCGCGTCGGCTAAATGATGGATCAGCAAAGGGTCAGCGATGCTCTGCCCAACGGTCATTGCTGGGTTGAGGCAGGCGTGGGGGTCTTGAAACACCATTTGCATCTGCCGTCGCTGTTCCCGCAGTGCAGAAGGCGAGAGGCGAGTCAGGTTGTTCCCTAAAAACTCGACCTGTCCAGCCGTGGGGCGAATCAGATGCAGAATCGTGCGAGAGAGGGTGCTTTTGCCACAGCCCGACTCCCCGACCAAGCCCAAAATCTCACCTTGATAGAGGTCAAGGCTGACTCCATCTACCGCTTTGATGACGCTATTGGCTTGCTTGGTGATCAAACGAGCCACGAAATTTTGCTCCAGGGTGTAATGCTTTTGCAAATTCTCCAGGCGCAGTAAGGGAGTTTGGGGAACAGTCCCGTTGCTACCAGATGGAGGGGATGGAGGGGTTTGGGATGAACTGGAGTCAGCGTGAATGTGGAGGGCAGCTTCGAGGAGCGATCGCGTGTAGGGGTGCTGAGGCTGAGACAGAACGGTTTGGGTCTTGCCCTCCTCGACCAGATTACCGTCGTACATCACCGCAATGCGATCGCAATACTCCCCCACGAGAGCTAAGTCGTGAGAGATCAGCAACAATGCCATGTTGCGCTCTTTGCACAGACGGGTTAACTCTCGCAAAATTTGCGCGGAAACCGTCACATCCAGACTGGTGGTTGGCTCATCTGCCACGATCAACCGGGGATTTAGCAACAGAGCTAGAGCGATCGCCACCCGTTGCCGCATTCCGCCGCTAAACTCATGGGGATATTGTGACCAGCGACTGGCAGGAATTTTGACCGCTTCTAACGTGGCGATCGCCCGTTCTTTAGCCGCTTGGCGTGACAAGTTGGGTTCATGTGCCAGCAGGGTCTCAACGCAATGCTCTCCAATGGTCATCAACGGGTCGAGACGAGTCATCGGGTCTTGAAACACCAACGCTACGGCTTCACCCCGAAACTGGCGCAACTCGGTTGGGTTAAAATCCAACACCGATCGCCCGTCAAACAACACTCGTCCTTCAATCTGCGTGGAACGAGGCAACAACCGCATTGCCGCCCGTCCGAGCGTGGACTTGCCACAACCCGACTCCCCGACCAACCCCAACCGCTCACCGGGGTTCAGCGTTAGGGAAACATTGTTGACAGCCCAACGGGTCGGGGGCGCAGGCAACGAGTTTGGGTCAGAAGATTCAGCCAGAGCAGAGGAACCGCTGCGTTGAGGGTAAGCGACTCGCAACTGGTCAATACAAAATAGGGCACTGGTCATTGCCACTGAGTTCCATCGCAAAGGAGCAAACGAGGTAGAAGAGCAAAGTAGACATCATATAGCAGGTTATATTCCACTACTCAATCTCCACCTTGCCCTCATCAACATGCTCTCAGAAATCGGGAACGTCTAGCTCGTTATATCAAGCACCTCTGTCTTAAATTGTGTAGTTCATTACTTTTAGCGATCGCAACGGTCTATTTTGTCACTTAAGGCACGGTTAAGGATGCAACAACTAAGTGCCCCTGCAACTGATAATCTTATGGAGTATCGTGAAGGGATTGGTCTCTTTTGACTCAAATTTCCCTAATTTCCACCATTTGCAGGCTTATAGCTGTCCATGTTTGGTCTAATTGGTCATCTCACAAGTTTAGAACACGCTCAATCCGTTGCTAGAGAGTTAGGTTATCCAGAATATGCTGACCAGGGGTTAGACTTCTGGTGTAGTGCTCCACCTCAAATCGTAGACACGATCAAAGTAACCAGTGCGACTGGTCAACAAATTGAAGGGCGATACGTCGAGTCCTGCTTTTTACCAGAAATGCTAGCCACCCGACGCATCAAAGCCGCTACCCGCAAAATTATCAACGCCATGGCTCATGCTCAGAAGCATGGCATCGACATTACCGCTCTGGGCGGGTTCTCCTCCATCATCTTCGAGAATTTCAATCTGGAGCAGATCCAACAGGTTCGCAATATCAAGCTAGAGTTTGAACGGTTTACAACAGGCAATACCCACACCGCTTACATCATTTGCCGTCAGGTCGAGCAGGTCGCGCCGAAGCTGGGCATTGATCTCGCTAAAGCAACCGTTGCGGTCTGTGGGGCGACAGGCGATATCGGCAGTGCGGTGTGCCGTTGGCTGGATGCCCGTACGGATGTAGCTGAATTGCTGTTGATCGCGCGCAACCAGGAACGACTGCAAGCGTTGCAGGGCGAACTCGGTCGGGGCAAAATTATGAGCCTTGAAGAAGCGTTACCTCAAGCCGATATTGTGGTTTGGGTTGCCAGTATGCCCAAAGGGGTTGAGATTGACCCAACCACTTTGAAGCAACCCTGTCTCATGATTGATGGAGGGTATCCCAAAAACTTGGCAACAATGATCAAACATCCAGGAGTGCATGTGCTGAATGGGGGTATCGTGGAACACTCCCTCGACATCGACTGGAAAATCATGAAGATTGTCAATATGGATGTCCCCGCTCGTCAACTGTTTGCTTGCTTTGCGGAGTCTATGTTGTTGGAGTTTGAGAAGCTCTACACCAACTTCTCCTGGGGACGCAACCAGATCACACTCGACAAGATGGATTTGATTGGACAGGCTTCCATCAAACATGGATTCCAACCGCTGTTAACGGTCGCCTAATTGGCAGGATGAAGCATTTGCAGTGAAAAGCTCTGGCAGAAGGCAAAGGGTGTTCATGCAAATGCTTCACGCCTACTCTGTTTTATTGACGGTTTCTAAGATTGGTAGAGCAGGTGGGTTAGACAGATTGAGCGGTTTGATTCGCAACGGATTCGCCATCTGTAACATTACTTCTGAAAGATTGAACTCTCGTTGCAACGTCTCTTGAATGTGAAATAAGAGGCGATCGCGCTCTTGTCCATCGGTGCTCTCAACCGTTAACTGAGCCATCAGCAACTCTTGTCCAGGGGCGATCGCCCATGCTCGTAAGGTGTTCACTTCCTTCACCCCTTCCATTTGCTCAATGTGCGTTTGGATTTGAGCTAAATCGAGATGGCTCGGCGTTTTTTCTAACAAAATATCCAAACTTTGGCGAATTAGCGGAATTGCACCAACGACCACGAACACCGCTACGAGCAAGCTAATCGCGCCATCTGCCCAATTCCATTGCCATGCCCAGATAGCGATCGCCGCGAGCAGCACCCCCACCGAGCTAATCGCATCGGCAACCATATGCAGAAATGCGCCGCGCAAGTTCAGATCGTGGTGACTGTGATCGTGCAGTAGAAAAGCATTCAGGCTATTAATACCCAGACCCACCGCCGCCGTAATTAGCATCGGCATTCCCAGAATCTCAACTTCCGGGGCTTGCAGTCGGGTCATAGCCTCCCAACCAATCCACAGGGCGATCGCCACTAACCCAATACCATTTGCCAGGGCAGCTAGAATCTCGACCCGTCGATAACCAAACGGTGCCCGATCTGAGACAGGCAAGCGAGCTAGCCAGGTTGCGACCAGAGCTAACCCCAGTGCCAAACAATCAGACACCATGTGGCCTGCTTCGGCCACCAGTGCCAGACTGTGGCTTGTGAAACCGACAATCAGTTCGGCGATCGCAAATCCGCCAATCAACAGCAAGGCAGTCAGCAGAAGCCGAGCCTTACTGGGATCAGAGGCGTTCACAGCATGGGTATGGTTACAACCCGGATGACAATCAGCGGAATGATAATGCATTACGGCACCAGAAGGCACGAGCAATAAATCGTCAAACACCAGATTAACCCTAAAGGAAGGGAGTAGGGGAGGAAGGAGGAAAGGATAAACGATAAAGGATGAAGGATCAAAGGGAAGAGGTGCGATTTATCGCGTCTGTGAGAGGGAGGGAGTGGGAGAGGGGGAGTAGGGGAGTAATTTAACGTCATCTCGGGTTAAGCATTGGCGAATCAATTCGCGGCTATCAGAACCAAATCCGCCTTCGCAGACTCAGAAAAATCAAGGGTTTGCTGAACCGACGCAGGTCGGTTTTGTTCCTGTAGCTGCGGTTTCAACCGCCAAGATCCTTATCCCGAACTCAGACCAATTTGAATTGTGAAGGCGACGAATGCTTGTACGGGTTTGGCAGTGCCAAACCCCTCCCCAACGCTGATTTGCCCATAAAACTGTTTAAATCGGTATCAGGTTAATTTAATACCCCATTACTCCATCACCCTTACTCTGCCTGGAGTGCTTTAAAACTCTCCTTGGGAATCAAGGTATGAATACCCTTGACGATATCGACGACCTGAGACACTTCAAAGTCGATCGCCGCACTTGCATAGAGCAATGCATCGGGTTTCGTTAGCCCATACTTCTCGTTGACAATTCGCAGGTATTCGCGCACCGATTTCTTCATTGCCTCATCCAGGTCGCGATCGAGCCCGATGGCAATCCAGGCATCCTCGATTTCGCCCATCGGAGTGTCGAGCGTCATGTCTTTATGAAGGACTAACTCAAAGGTTGGGGTTAACGAACACTCGATCGCAGTTAGAGCCACTTCGCCATTACCCTGGGCACAATGCGGATCACCCGCGTAAAAGAGCGCACCGGGCACTTGAACAGGCAAATATAAGCTGCTGCCAACACCCAGATCTTTGATATCGACATTGCCACCATAATTTCCAGGAGGAACTGAGTTAACCGCCTCTTCAACATTGGCAGGCACAATGCCCATCAGCCCCATAAAGGGTTTTAGCGGAATCTCTAAGTCGGGCAAGCCGTTACTCGGTTTAAAGATCCCGACATCCCGGCTGCGTTCAATGGGAATCACTTTGGTGTAGATCGGCGCGTTGTTTTCGGGATACTCCCCTGGCAGGGAGCCGCGACCGTGGCGGTTAGAAATGACACCATAGGGCGATCGATAATTCAATGCCAGCGTTTTAATTTCGAGTACGTCACCGGGTTCTGCGCCCTCCACATAGATTGGACCTGTGATCACGTGTGGACCCGGACCCGACTTAGGCACTTCTGCTTTGACTCGTATCTGATCAGGCAAAATATCTTCACGTTTGATACCACCCGCTGTCAGAAATTCAGTGGTATCGCCCTGATCAGGCAAGATGCCCTCATGAGACACCGTATTCATAATCAGGCGATCGCCCGATTGCACTCTTAGAATCGGTGGACTGTCTGGCTTAAACAATTCCCCCCAAATCACGTTTCCGGGCACCGACAGCACACGATACGTACGACCACTGGCATGTGCCGGAGAGAACCAGAATGACCAACCTATCAACACCAGGGACGTGGCGATCGCCCCTGTTAGCACCAGCCATATCTTGCGCTTTCGAGACTTGGGTTGAAGCGATCGCCCCCAGACTTGGAGTGTGCTCTGAAGGGATGTAATGAGTGTTAGCAAAACGCGCCCTAATTTATTCTGCTCAAAGTATTTCAACGGTTACCAGCCTCCTGCAACGCCACTGAATCAATGCTGGACATTAGTGAACTGTCTTTCCTGGAGGCTATTTGTAGTGCGAATTACATCTGTATGGCTCGGTACACCGTTTAAGAGCAGATCTCTATCTTTAGACATAGAAACTTTGCCCTCTGATTGCTTGGGTACTGGCGACTGATTCTAAAAATTCCTGCTTTGGGCTAGTACCAATGTGTCGGGTTGAATCTACAACGACCAACTCCAACTGGGTGAAGCCACTGAGCCAGCAATTCGTCACAATAGTCAGGGTAATCAACCCTGAGTGAACGATGTACTCAGGCAGTTAAGGCATGACACTTGATTTTTGGGCAAGAACCAGTGGCACCTGGATTAATGTAGCTACCATTATCTTAGGAACCCTGGTGGGAGTCGGATTGGGCGGACGTTTACCGCTACGGATGCAGCAAATCATCACTCAGGCACTCGGCTTGATCACCCTGTTTGTAGGCTTGAGTCTGGCTAACAGCTTGAACGAAGGACGGGCAGGGGTGGTCGATGGGGTGATCTTAGGATTGCTGGTGCTCGTCGTAGGGGGATTGCTTGGAGAGTGGTGCCAACTCGAAAAAGCTCTAGAGGCGATCGGGGATTGGCTCAAAACCCGCTTTAAAGGAAAAGGCAAATTTACTGAGGGATTTGTCGCTGCCAGTTTACTATTTTGTGTGGGACCGCTCGCCCTGATCGGCAGCCTCAACAACGGACTGGTGGGAGATAGCCGTTTGCTGGTTCTCAAAGCCTCAATGGATGGACTCGCGGCGATCGCTCTGACGAGTGGCTATGGGATGGGGGTCGGCTTTTCGGCTCTTAGTATCCTGCTTTATCAAGGTGGAATCTCCCTGGCAGCAGGTCTACTGGCTCAAGCCCTGCCAGATCCGGCAACCTCCCCTTTAGTAATGTTGGTCACGGGCGTAGGCGGGTTGATGATTGTGGGGTTATCGTTAAATCTTTTGGAAATTGCAAAGGTTAGAGTTGCCTCATTTTTACCCGCTCTCCTGTTAGCTCCAATCGTTCATAGCCTTATAGAGTGGCTGACTTAGTTGATCGCTTGCTAGAGAGGCGGTTTACTAAGATTACAAATGAATAAAAATAGATGAATCTATGCTGTAGCGATAGATTCTTTCCAACGGTGAAGTAGGAGTACTGTGATGACCATGTCTTCTGACGCATCCCCAATGCGGATTCTGATTGTAGAAGATGACCCAATGATGCAACTGGGTCTAGAGCAGTCTCTCTCCAGTCAACCTGGAATGACGGTTGTAGGACGGGCTGATGATGGCTATCTGGCGGTTGAGGCGGCTCTCAAGCTCAAACCAGATGTCATTGTGATGGATATTGGTTTGCCGCGCCTGGACGGCATTGCAGCCACCCAACAGATCAAAACCGCTTTGCCAGAGGTGCGCGTGGTGATGTTGACCTCTCACACCACTGAGAATGAAGTGATTGGAGCCTTGTCGAGTGGTGCCGATGCGTATTGTGTCAAGGGCACTAGTGTCGATCGCCTGCTGACTGCGATCGCGGCCGCCCAAGAAGGAGCCAGTTATCTAGACCCACAGGTTGCCCGTCGAGTCATGGATCACCTCAAATCACCCGCACCTAATGAAGAATCAGTAACGGTTGGGCAACTTTCACAACGCGAATTAGAGGTGCTTAAATTGATGGTTGAGGGACATAGCAATCCGGAAATTGCAGCTGCACTTTACCTCAGCCCTAACACAGTAAAAACCCATGTTCGCGGCATTATGAATAAACTTGCAGTAGACGATCGCGTTCAGGCAGCAGTCGTCGCTTTAAGAGCAGGGTTAGTCTAAGAAAGAACAGGTTGACTACTGCAATTTACATTTCTCTACCTCCCTCTTTTGGTAGAGGTTGATTGCATGGATTCATCATGTTTTTCATACTTTCACTCAGGTATGTTTAAAGATTCATAAGAAGTTTATAGATCTATATCCATAAGTTCAGCGAAAATCCTTCTGAAACCTGACCCAGAAACCAGATTAAGTGACTAGAATGATTATTATTCTGTGGACACCAATCCCACTTTTCGCTAAGGATAATTTCGCTCTCTTTTGTTAAGATGTGTTGATTTCAGAACAATTGGTAGCAGATCAAAACTCAATCAATAGCAGTCCATCTAATCTGCTTACTGCTATCAACATCAAAACAACTAAAACTCCCAGTTAAGAGCTTAATTCAAGCTCAATTCAAACAAGTTGTATTTCCCTGCCCCCTGATTGTGTTTCCCTTCCGTAACGCAGATGTTGCCCCCGATTGTGTGCGTTACAAGGTAAAAAATTCGCCCCCAATATTATCAGGCCTACGTTTGCGAGGCGATTATCTGCCCAATTTAGACCAACGTATTGGTTGGACATATCCTTATGAAGACGCTTGACGCTATGACAACGTTTGAAGATATCTACCAATTCTTTCGGAACCCACCTCCGTTCTATCTCAACAAAGAATTGGCAGTCTGTTATGTACTTGATGTCCTGCTCCGTAAAGATTCCTACGGCACAGAGCTAATTCAGTTGTTAGAGAACGAGTACCCAACCTATCGTCTCTCCGATACGGTTTTGTACAGTGCTCTCAAATTTCTGGAGGATGCTGCTGCAATTACAGGTTATTGGAAAAAAGTCGAAGGTAGAGGGCGTCCTAGACGGATGTATCAAGTTACCCCTGAGTGGCAGCAGAAAGCTCAAGAGCTTGCCCGCCTATGGCATGGTTACGCATCGCGTCAGACTCCAACCCCGCAACACTAATTCAGTGTTCATGCGATGAATGCCATCTACTGTGATACGGCAATGCTCGTAAAGTGGGCAGCCTTCATCTTGCTACTTTAGTAGTAGGATGAACGTTGCCCACTTCCGCTAAGCACATCTCAATTCCACTATCTCCAGAAGCTCGATAGGGTTTTTGGAGAATGTTGTTTAGATGTTAATGCTTCATCTGAGCTTGACCTGCACTCCTTATCTGCCAATTGTCCTTGGTTATATGGTTACTCCTGTCCTTTCCTCAACTGCTCTACTCACAGTGCTGCTGGCGATCGGGTTGATGTTTTTTATTCGGGCATCAACCAAAGACCGCATTCAAGTCAGCAAACTCGTCAGTGATCAGCCGGAAACGTCATTGCTAGAGCAGTTAGAACGTTATTTCAAAGAAAGAGCCTACCGAATTGCAGCAGTTGATGCAGCGCAAAATCAGATCACATTTGAAGGTCTGGTGCGCCCCAGTGTGTTTCTGGCGATTTTTTTAACCGTGTTAGCGGCGATCGGTATCCTTTGTTTGTCCCTGGTGCTGTCGTTTTTAGTGCCCGGTGGTGGCAATTGGTTTCTCCTGTTGGTGCTGCTTGCTCCAGCCGCAGGGGTGTTTTATTGGAAAAAGTCGGCTCGTCCAGAGCAAGTTCGTCTGCAAGTTGAAACCATTCAAAATCTATCTCCGACTGGAGCGATGCAAAGTGCGTCTCAACGGCTGATCACTGTCATTGGTCATCGCGATGAACTCGCAGAGCTTGAGCAGTCTCTAAAGTTACAACCATTGGATGAGTGACCGCTTGACTCATCCTCCCCAAAAGATGCGAATTCAAAATGGCTTACCTATGTGACTTGGGAAGTGGACATTTACTCCACGTAGACTGTCAGGGTACAGACACACTGATCACCCTTAGCCGCA
Source organism: Oscillatoria sp. FACHB-1407 (assembly GCF_014697545.1). Taxonomy (GTDB): domain Bacteria; phylum Cyanobacteriota; class Cyanobacteriia; order Elainellales; family Elainellaceae; genus FACHB-1407. The sequence continues at coordinate 54,415 of NZ_JACJSA010000010.1, forward strand.
ATAGCATTGGGCAGCAACAGAGCCAAAGTAGCCACATTGTTACAGGCCCTTGGACAGCCCCTCCTACCCTGTTTCAAACTCCGGTGGGCTTCGTGCTGCGAGTGGAATCATCTCAAGGACAAACCTTTATTGCCTTACAAGGAACACAGTTGCAGGTATTGGCTAAACCACCTGTATTAACATCCGCTGAAATTTTGCCCCTACAACGAACTGAGGGGGCTCCCGCCAACCCGATGCCGCCCATGCAACCCATGCAACCCATGCAGCCTATGCAACCGTTACGAATGGGTGATATGGAAATGCAGATGAACCCGATGCAAATGCGGATGGGCAATATGGAATTGAAAATGGGGGAACCGTCTCAACCGGCAACGGGAAAACGCTTTTGTCCTCAGTGCGGCAGTGCGTTGAAAGTGGGCGATCGCTTTTGTTCCTCCTGCGGTCAAGCACTAGGAGAGTAGGGAGTCGAGAATAGAGCATGAGGAGTAGGGAAGTACTCTATCACCCTATCCCCCTTTCACTCCTTTACTGCTACACTTTTGTCCCTATTTTGCAAATCCAGAGCATGTTTCAGGCTCAACACGTCGTGGTGCCAGGTGGGTAGAACCAGGGTCATGATGATCTCTTCGATGCTGTTGACCAGACCCAGCCCGATCGCCAACCACAACCAGACTCCTTGACCAAACCCAAATAGGGCGATCGCTGCGACAAATAACCCCAGTCCCCAGGCTTTGGCGGTGTAGGTGTGATAGCTAGGGGCTTTGCCATACTTCACAACACAAAAGGCATACAGGGTGACTTGTGCCACCAGCAAGGCGATCAGGGGTAGACGAAAGGCGATGACGACCTCCGGATAAACCAACCAGGCACTCGCCGCTACACAGGTGTAAAGGCAGACATCTGCCCAACCGTCAGCCTGACGCAGTTGAGCCGTGCTCACCTTTAATCGTCGGGCAATGATGCCATCAAAAATGTCAGACAATACGGCAATCACATATCCAGCAATAAACCAGCCCGTAACCTGACGATCGCTCGCATCCCAGAGAAGCAGAGGGGCGATCGCAAACCGCAGCATAACTAACCCAGCGGGAATAAAACGAGTCATTTAGCGAAAATCTGAAGAGCTGTATACAATCATTTACAATCATTAAAGTTAGCTTTAGCGGAGCCTGCCCATGTTCAGCGACTTCCTGACCTTTGTCATCCATGTCGATGCCACAACCCTGGCGGGAATCGCCCTCTGGTCACTGGCTCTCTATCTTGGCTTTTTTCCCGTTAGTGAGTGGGTGATGGAGCAACTCAACCGCTGGTTCAACTTTGCAGAACGGTTTCTCTACACCTCATCCGAAGAATTTGAGCGCACCCGAAAAGCGAGGGAATCCCTAAATGCCTTCTATGCCTCATTGCTAAGCATCGTACCGTTTCTTTTTGTAGGTTGGCTGTTTTATTACGGCATTGAAGTTAGCTTAGGGCGCAGTTGGTCAATTAGCCTGGGCATTGTTATGAGCATCGGGGCAGGTGTTTATGAACTGGGTCGTCGGGATGGCCAGGCATCAGAGTAGGATAAGAGGTACACATCGTGTTTTGGCAGGCAAAGAAACAGCCAAAATGTGACTTTAGAACGACTGATTTGATTCACAGGAGACTCCCATGTTTGGCTTAGGTTGGCCCGAAGTAAGCATCATCGTAATTGTGGCGTTGATTATTTTCGGACCTAAAAAAATCCCGGAACTGGGCAGTGCGCTTGGCAAAACCCTGCGAGGCTTTAAAGAAGAAATGAGCAACCCCACAGAAGATGCCGATGAACAGGACATCGATCGTCAAGGCTGATTCAGGAATTTTGGTAGGGGCGCAAGGTGTTTTGCCCTCACAAAATTTTTCTTTAAGAAACTATATTGACAATTGAATTAGGACATTGGATGCGAGAGACGCGATTAATCGCGTCTTTCCTGTTGAATACCCTACTCCAACTGAGATGGCTGTGAGTATAAAACCCAAAAGTCTTCCGGTCATTGGCTAAACATTGAAGGTTAGGCTGCGACACCAGAAGGGCGATCGTTACAGTCTAAAGTCCAACGTTCGTAGTCAAAAATCGGAAGACTTATGTTTTGTTGAAATATTTTTGGAAAAGGATTAAAGCAAGCCAGTATTGGTGCCGGGTTTACCCGTTGCCAATTCAACTTTGATAATCTTGCCACCCATTTTCATGATGCGTTGCTGTTCCCGAAACCAGTTGTCATATGGAACAAGCTTCGTGAAATAGGTGTTTTGCAATTCCCGCTGAGTCCGAATTCGGGTTTGGCTGGGAACGCAAGCCGTAACCTTGAAAAATCTCATGGGTTTACTGCTCCTAACTAGACTAGAAAATACTTGAATCTAAAGAACCACAAGAGAATTTCTGATTAATAGATTCGACTGATGGTTCAAAGCCTGGGAGTCGAGAATCAATCTTAGACAATCAAAACTAGATAATCTAGCTGCTGATTTCCTAAAACTCATTCCCAACTACCCAGACCTTAAAAAGAGTTTTGAGTGATTTGTTTTGAAAGTTGAGTTGACACCCAGGATTCAAAACTTACCACCTAAAGCTCAAACTAGCTCAAACCGGAGCTGATGTAGTCTAGATAGACACCCATTTCCTTACCAGCGTCTGCACCAACCAAACTAGCCGTCACTTCTTTGATAGCTTGAATCGCTTGTACAGTTGCAGCAACGGGTACACCCAAAGAGTTGTAGGTTTCTTTCAAACCGTTGAGCACGCGCTCATCCAGGATGGAAGGATCGCCAGCCAACATGGCATAGGTGGCATAACGGAGGTAGTAGTCGAGGTCGCGGATGCAAGCTGCATAGCGACGAGTGGTGTACATGTTGCCACCGGGACGAGTGATGTCGGAGTACAACAGGGACTTAGCAACCGCTTCTTTAACGATCGCGGAAGCATTTGCACTGATGGTGGTCGCTGCACGAACGCGCAGTTCACCAGTTTGGAAGTAAGCTTTGAGCTTTTCCAAAGAAGCCGTATCCAGGTATTTACCCTGAACGTCAGAAGAGTTGATAACAGCAGTAATTGCGTCTTGCATGATGGTTTGTTTCCTTAAGTCAAGTCATTATGCGTGGTTATGAAAGGCATGGAGGAAATTTGAGTATGAAGGGTTGAGCACTCTCAACTGGCTTCGATACGCGATTCTCTTGCCTTACTGCATAGCACCGATGACGTAGTCGAAGTAGGAGCCTGCTTCGGAAGCGTCTTCAGAAGACATCAAAGAGGTAGCTACGCTCTTCATGGCGCGAATCCCTTCTGCAACAGCAGGGATGGGAGTGCCCAAAGAGTTGTACATTTCACGCACGCCGACAATTCCGATCTCTTCGATAGGAGTAACGTCGCCAGCAACCACTCCATAAGTGATGAGACGCAGGTAGTAGTCCAAGTCACGCAAGCAAGTTGCGGTCATTTCTTCGCCGTATGCGTTTCCACCAGGAGAAACAACGTCAGGACGCTTCTGGAACAGTTGGTCACCTGCTTGCTTGACGATCCGCTCACGAGAATCAGTCAAAACTTGAGCAATCCGCAGGCGGCGTTCGCCAGAGGTGACAAAGCTCTTAATCCGATCCAACTCACCGGGGCTGAGGTAACGTGCCTCAGCGTCGGCATTCACGATTGATTTCGTGACAATACTCATTGATGGATTCCTCCGAAAAGAAAATGTAACCAGATGTGTTTAAACTGGCGTTCGTCGTTGCTGAACGACTAAACCTCTAACTTCAGCGGACTGATTAGGCAAAATGCTGATGCCAGTTAGAGAGCCATCTTAATTAATCTACCTTGAGTGGTTCCTCTTCGCGATCGCGTTATTGGAAACACACAAGTCTTAAGGCTCAGCTACCTTCCGCAAATATTCTGCGGCATTGCGTTCACATTCTGAGTTGCCTTTTAATACTTCTTAATGATTGCCCTCAGAATTTATCTATTCCTTGCACCCTATTCCCCACTCTCCACTCTCTAATTCCCTACTCTCACTCCCTATTTCCCACTCTCCCGATTTTTTTCTTCTGTCATCAACTGTCTACAAATCGCAAAGATCGTAGCGTTGGTTACACAGCGTTTTGGAAAGTGCCTCGTATGCTGCTGTTAATTGAGTCACAACAAATCCGTCACCAACCTTGACGGGATCGAGGCACCTATCCAGGTGCCTTTTCCGTCACTAGTCCCTTTTCTACCAAATGCGGGAGGGCGATCGCCCTGGATCTTCTCAACCCGCTAAGCACATTCTGCTGTAGATTTGGTAGTCTAGCTTAATGGGTCTTGGTGAAAGGTAGAGACGTGGATATTCAAATTGGCAGGGGCAAAACCGCCCGCAGGGCATACGGTATCGATGAAATTGCGCTTGTCCCTGGACAGCGAACATTAGACCCAAAACTCGCTGATACGAGTTGGCGAATTGGTGGGATCGAGCGTGAAATTCCGATCATCGCCAGTGCGATGGATGGCGTAGTGGATGTGGGAATGGCGATCGCGCTCTCTCAACTAGGGGCACTGGGTGTGCTGAATCTGGAAGGCATCCAAACTCGCTATGATGACCCCAACCCCATCCTTGATCGCATTGCGTCGGTTGATAAATCAGAGTTTGTGCCATTAATGCAACAACTCTATGCAGAACCGATCAAACCAGAGTTAATCGAAAAACGCATCCACGAAATTAAGGAAAAAGGCGGCATTGCGGCGGTTAGTGCGACTCCACTGGGAGCATCGCTCTATGGGTCAGCCGTGGCAAAAGCCGGAGCAGATTTGTTCTTCATTCAGGCAACGGTCGTTTCCACCGCACATTTGTCGCCAGAATCAGTCACTCCGCTGGATCTGGCTGAGTTTTGTCAAAACATGCCCATGCCTGTGGTGCTGGGCAACTGCGTCACCTACGAAGTCACACTCAACCTGATGAAGGCAGGTGCAGCAGCTGTGCTGGTGGGCATTGGACCCGGGGCTGCCTGCACTTCCCGTGGAGTATTGGGTGTTGGCATACCGCAAGCCACAGCCGTAGCAGACTGTGCTGCTGCACGAGACGACTATTACCGCGAGACGGGTAACTACGTTCCAGTGATTGCAGATGGAGGCTTGATTACAGGTGGCGACATCTGTAAGTGCATTGCCTGCGGTGCAGATGGTGTGATGATTGGTTCTCCCTTTGCCCGCGCTGCTGAGGCTCCTGGACGTGGCTACCACTGGGGTATGGCGACTCCAAGCCCAGTGTTGCCTCGTGGCACTCGCATTCGCGTAGGCACCACTGGCACATTGAAACAAATCTTGCGCGGACCTGCTCAACTCGATGACGGCACCCACAACTTGTTGGGAGCCCTGCAAACCAGTATGGGAACACTGGGAGCGAAAAATATCCGCGAAATGCAACAGGTGGAAGTGGTGATTGCACCATCGCTGTTGACCGAAGGTAAGGTTTACCAAAAAGCCCAACAACTGGGCATGGGTAAATAGCGATCGCCCCAGAAACACACTTCATCGTCTAGCAAAAATCAGTCATTAGGCAAAAAAATTAGTATCTTGATCCGGTTGTCAAGTTAAAGACTAATAACTTTTTTGCTCCCAATTGCCGATTTTGCTGGAAAAACCATAACTGTCACTTACAATAGGAGATAGCGGAGACGAATGTTTCCGTTCACTCCTCACACCACACTCCGCCTGGACTATTACGTTCAGGCGGTTCCTATTTTAAAGAGACTTTCTCAGGTGAGTTTTACCTTCACTTATCGGCTCTCATCCCTCGAAATGTATCTATGCACCTTCCCGGCATTTATGTCTGATTGTGTAGAACATATAGCCGAGAGTCTTCATATTCGTTATGGTAAAATTTCTGTAGATAACATAGGCTAAGGGTTTTCAGGCATGTCAGCAGCCGCACAAGTAACAGATTCTACCTTTAAACAAGAGGTACTTGAAAGCGAAGTTCCCGTCCTCGTGGACTTTTGGGCTCCTTGGTGTGGTCCCTGTCGTATGGTTGCGCCTGTGGTTGATGAAATCGCTGAGCAATACAACGGTCAGGTCAAAGTTGTTAAAGTCAACACCGATGAAAATCCTAGTGTTGCCAGCCAGTATGGTATTCGCAGCATCCCAACACTGATGATTTTCAAGGGAGGACAGCGAGTCGATATGGTGGTCGGCGCGGTTCCAAAGACGACCCTTGCAAGCACTCTCGAAAAGCACCTGTAAGTTAGCAACGGGAGCGGTCTCCCACGGGAGAAACTGCTTGTACCGGGCTTTATTGAGTTAGGTGCAGCGTTGTAGAACGTTTGTAAGTTTTGTCTTATAGACAAGTGGTTTTCATTGCCATAATCCTCAAGTGGGGCGATCGCTGGATTAATTGCTGGCTCTCCTGTTTGGGGATTTTTTGCAGCGACTGAATATAGGACACCTTCGTCACGGGGTGGTGTAGCCGTAACCCCATTTGATAGGGTGGAGGCGAGTCAGAACGCTCTCCCAGCATCAGAATTTGAGCATTGCCTCTGTTCTAACGTCAGTTCGGTTTAAGAGCCCAGCGAATGAATTCGCGGCTACTAGAGCGAAGCCCACCGACGCGGACTCCGGAAAATGCAGAATTTGACGAACTGACGCAGGTCGGTTTTGCTCCCATAGCGGCGGTTAAAACCGCCGCAATCCTTATCCCGAATTCACGTTGTCCTAAGCTTGCTGACCAGACCTATATCTGGCGAGTAAATCCTGCAAACCTCTGAAGGTTCTGACCTAAATCACATCCGCCAACAAAATCTCTGTTGAAAAATAGCTAAAATAGAGTGCTGCCAGTATAGAGACGCTCATGGCTATATCTCCTCTGCCCCGTCCTCTTGCATCGCTTCAAGAAGAGGTCGTCGAACTCATCAGTCAATTACCTTCCATCAAACATGGCACACTGATTCAACAAGCTCTAACGACGCTGATACGGATGGCAGAGGTCGAGGCGGATCGACTCGATTGGAAAATCCTGAATGCCTCGTTACAAGACATGGAACGGGCATTTCGGACGTTTTATCCCTACCGTCATATCCGTAAGATCAGCATCTTTGGCTCAGCCCGAATGCAACCCGATAGTCCTGAGTATCAGATGGCACTCGACTTTGCTCGTTGTGTAACCGCTCAGGGGTTTATGGTGATCACCGGAGGCGGTCCCGGCATTATGCAGGCGGGTAATGAGGGAGCAGGAGCGGACAAATCCTTTGGCTTAAATATTCAACTGCCTTTTGAGCAAGGGTCAAATCCGTTTATTGAAGGCGATCCAAAGCTTGTCAACTTCAAATATTTCTTCACTCGCAAACTATTTTTCTTGAAGGAAAGTGATGCTCTGGCGTTGTTTCCAGGTGGATTTGGGACTCAAGACGAAGCATTTGAATGTTTGACCTTAATGCAAACTGGTAAGGCAGGCATTGTGCCCTTAGTCTTGATTGACTCTCCAGGGGGTGATTATTGGCGTGGGTGGGATGCCTACGTTCAGGGGCATTTGTTGCAACAGGGATTGATTAGCCCCGGCGACTTAAATCTTTACACCATCACCGATCAACTGGATGTTGCCTGTGAAGCAATCTCTAGCTTCTATCGGGTTTATCACTCCAGTCGTTATGTCGGCGATCGATTAGTGATTCGCCTCAACTTTGAGTTATCTGATGAGGACGTTGAGGATCTCAATCAGAACTTTAGCGATATTTTGATCAAAGGGCGCATTGAGAAAAGTCCGGCATTACCGCAGGAGCAGGAATCTGAAATTGCTACACTCCCCCGGTTGGTGATGCATTTCAACCAACGCGACCTGGGACGGTTATATCAGATGATTCGGCTGATCAACCAATTCGGTGCAGGCGCACCAGAGGCAACTCATCCAGAGCAGAAATAAGGATTGAGCGTCAGTTCATATTTACAAATTGAGTGAGAAGCGGATATTGGAGCAAAGTCTGGCTAAACAGGCTCAAACCAAAGGCTTACCAAACCATCTAAAGTCCTTATCTCGAACTCAGGTTACGGCAGATCAGGGGCATTCCACCCCAAACAGGCTACTGTGTAATCCCAATTTGAATTGGCTTCGCTGCACATGATTCCGTAAGGGCGTTTCGCGAAACGCCCCTACCCACCGATCTGCCACAATCAAACATTAAATCGGTATAACGTCAATTCGGGTTAAACACCTGGCAAATCAATTCGCGGCTATGGGAGCGAAGTCCGCCTGCGCGGACTACAGAAAATTAAGGTTTGCCGAACCGACACAGGTCGGTTTTGCTCTTGTAACGGCGGTTTTAACCGCCAAGATCCTTATCCCAAACTCAGGTTGTGTACATAGATCTCGGCTTGCTTCCAAATGAGGGGCATAGTTGTTGCAAGCGTTTGAGAACCAGGCATTGGGGGAGTCTCCCCAAACTTCCATTAGAGGACGCCACTGCCCCCACTGGGTTGAGCCTGGCGCAGCCAAAGCCCCTGAAGGTGTTTTGATTCACCCAAAAACGCGCTTCGCATCGGTTCCAAGTACGGGTGTTTCTGGTTGGGTTAAGCCCCTTGGCAAAGGCTTATAGTCTCCAAAGTTAAGGCTGAGAGAACTTGTGCACACAGTAGCCCGACGCCGGAGAGAAGGTGTCTGTTGATTTCTAGAGTGGAGTGGGTAATCTTTGTAGAAATATCTTGAGATTATATTTAAGTTTGCCCTTGAGTCATTTTACTGGGTGCATCGTGCAGATAGCTCTAAGCAATACTTGAGCAATAAAACAGCATAATAAGGCAACTCAGTCAGGACTAATGAGAGTATGGGTGAGCTGATTATTGTTTGTGTTGACGCTGAATTTGCTGTACTGAACAGCCTGCAAGAGGACTTAAACCCAAATGAAGGCTGTATTGTGGCGATCGCCTCTGGTTTAGACCAAGCACTCACGTTACTGCAAGCCTCCCTGACTCCAACTACCCCTGTGGCATTGGTTACGGCACAGCAGATTGACCTGAATCAGGATATTGCTCATGTCTCGGAGTATCTGCAACAACTGCCGTGGCAACCCAATCTGCTGCTGATTCGGCACACCTGCATTGATGCCATGGCAAGAACCATGAGTTCATTGGGGCATCACACTGTCGCAGTTCAATCAGCCTCAGATTGGCAAGGCACACTTGCCATAACTCTGTTTCAGCAATTGCGCTGCCGTCCAATCAGATCATTCTATCCATTACGCCATCACAGCACGCCCCTGGCTGAACTCGATCCTACTGTGCTGGTTCAGACGGATGATGTGCGGCAGTTTCCCTCACCAGATCATCACCTCTCGGTGCAAGACCTTGAGATCCTTAACCGCGATCGCGTAGACATGCTAATGAAGCACCATTTAGCGGAGTTGATTGCATGGCAAAGTCGATATGAAGCAGCCGGTCAAGCCAGTGGGCAGATTCTCTATGAGTGGAATGGAGAAACGGATCAAAACACCTGGGGACCGAATACTGAACAGATTTTGGGCTATACCGCGAATGAAATGCCAATTACCTTAAAGGATTGGTTGGCGTTGATGCACCCCAGCGATCGCCCCATCGTTGCCTCAAAAATCGAATCCACCATTGCCGCAAGAGCCTCTTTTAAGGCGGAATATCGGTTGCAACACAAAGATGGAGGATACATCTGGGTGGAAGATCGCAGCCAATTTTTACCGAGTTGTGCAGGCGATCAAATGCGGGCTGTCGGCTTTATTGCCGATATCAGCAGTCGCAAGCAGGCAGCGGCAGCGTTGCAAGCCAGCGAGGCACAGTTTCGCAAGCTGGTTGAAAACCTGCAAGTGGGCGTGTTGTTACAGGGACCCCAGGCTGAAATTTTGATTTGCAACTCAAAAGCCCTCGATTTGTTGGGTTTGACTGAGGATCAACTGCTGGGAAGAACATCCTTTGATCCCGATTGGAATGTGATTCATGAGGATGGCTCACCCTTTCCCGGTTCCGATCACCCCGTACCACAAGCGATCGCCACTCGTCAGCCCATTCGCAATGTGGTGATGGGGGTTTATCGACCCAATCAGGGCGATCGCATCTGGTTGTTGGTCAATGCTGATCCCCAAATCGACCCCGACGGCAATGTGTATCAGGTGTTGTGTACGTTTAGTGACATTAGCGATCGCAAACGTATTGAGTCAGAACTGCAACAGGCTAAAGAAGCCGCAGAGGCTGCAAACCTGGCAAAGGGTGCCTTTTTAACCAACATGAGCCACGAGTTGCGAACACCGCTCAACGCCGTTTTAGGATTCACCCAACTGTTAGACTCTGACCCTAGCCTCAATGCTCAACAGCGTGAGTATTTAGGCATCATCCTACGCAGTGGTGAGCATCTCCTGAAGCTGATTAATGATGTGCTGGAGATGTCGAAGATTGACGCCGGTCGCATCACCCTGGAAGAGAGCGAGTTTGATTTATCAAGCCTGTTGACCAGCCTGGTGGAAATGTTGCAACTTAAAGCCGCTTCCAAGAGTTTGCAACTGAATCTTGAGCTTGCCGCGACCATTCCCCGGTACATCCGAACCGACGAAAAGAAACTGCGCCAGATTCTCGTCAACCTTTTGAGCAATGCTATCAAATTCACCGATGTTGGATCTGTGACGTTGCGTGTCAGAGGACGAACAACCCCATCGATTCAGAATGAGACGATTCAAAATGGGGCGATCGCCTATCCATCCCCTAATCCGATCTATGAAATTGAGTTTGAGGTCGAAGACACAGGTCCAGGTATTGCAACAACAGATATGCCCCACCTGTTCGATGCTTTTGTGCAGACGTCAGTTGGTCAGCAATCTGGGCAGGGCACAGGTTTAGGGCTAACCATTAGCCGCCGCTTTGTCGAACTGATGGGTGGAGAAATCACAGTCGAAAGCCAAGTACAGCAGGGGGCTCTGTTTCGGTTTTACATCCCGGTTCAAGTCAATCAACCGCCGCCTCTTCAAGCTCAACCAGAGACAGGGCATATCGTAGGGTTACAACCCGGCGAACCCATCTGTCGAATTTTGGTGGTTGAAGATCAAGTTACGAATCGCATGTTGGTCACTCGCCTCCTGTCCAAAATCGGCTTTGAAGTAGAAGAAGCAACCAACGGAGAAGAAGCGATCGCCCAGTATCAACGCTGGCTACCACACCTGATTTTGATGGATATGCAAATGCCTGTGATGGATGGCTACGAGGCAACTCGCATCATTCATCAGTGGTGTGCAGAGGTGAACCAACCCAGCCCAAAGATTGTGGCATTGACCGCAAGCGTCTTTGAAGAACAGCGATCGCCCATTTTGGAAGCAGGATGTGATGATGTTGTCTCCAAGCCCTTTCGAGTCAAGAACTTGTTGCTGACCATTGGAAAACACTTGGGAGTTCACTACATCTACGGTTAACGCTTTTAAGGACATAGAGTGCGATCGCGCTCTTCAACATTGGGGTTTGTACGAAGGTAATCTCGCAACCAATTACAACCCTGTGTCACTAAGTTCTCAAGGGACAGATCTTGCACATTCCATAGAATTACGGTCTGATCATCGCTGGTAGAGATCAGAGTTTGCCCATCCGGACTGAAGTTGACACTGGTTACGCCTTCCTGGTGACCCTTAAGGACGGTGATCAGAGAACCATCCCGTCGCCACACTCGAATCGTTTGATCATCACTGGCAGAGGCAATCATTTGTCCATCCGGGCTAATACCAATCTCGTTAATTACCTTTGTATGTCCTTCAAGGACTGCGATCGGAGTGCCATCTAGATTCCAAAGGCGTAAGGTTTGATCATTGCCCGCAGAGACGATGTATTGTCCATCGGGGCTAAATCTGGCACTGTAAACACTGCCCTCATGCCCTCGAAAAGAGCTAACTGGCGTACCATCTGTGTTCCACAGGTAAACCTGACCATCATCACTGGCAGTGACGATCAGTTCTCCATTGGGGTTAAAGTCAACGGTAAAAACACTACCTTCATGTTGCAGAATAGTTCCCTGATCTCCATCTCGGTTCCACAAGCGAACGGTCTTGTCGTTGCTGGCAGAGGCGATCAAATTGCCATCTGGGCTAAAGCGGACATCATTAATCCAACTGGTATGTCCTCGAAATGTCCGAAACTCTTCCCCTTCTGGGTGACGCACCTCCACCAATCCCCCTTCTGAAGTACTGTCATCCCGGGAAATCACAAATACTGGGTTGGTCGGGCTAAAGTCAATCGCGCGAATTCCATTGATTTGCAGCGTCTTTAACAAGGCTCCATCTATCCGCCAAAACTGGATCGTGCCATCCTCGCTGAACGAGCCAAACGATTCATCGCTTGGATTCATTCGGACTTGCTTGACTGCATCGGGGTGCCCTTCCAGCACCCTGCCCAAAGGATTATTAAGTTGCCAGAGCCGAATTGTATCATCGTCACTGGCAGAAAGGAGGATTTCACCATTGGAGCTAAAGCTGAGACTTCTGACAGGAGCGGTATGCCCAAACAAGGTTGTTATGAGCGTGCCATCGCGTCGCCACAGTTTAATCGTTTGATCTGTACTGGCTGTCGCGATCGCCTCTCCATTCGGGCTAAAGCGCACACTACGAATTGACTCTTCATGGGCTGCAAACGTAAACAGCGGAGTGCCATCGCGCCGCCATAGTTTGACCTCACCCTCAAAGTTAGCAGAGACGATGGTTTGTCCATCGGGGCTAAAGTTTACACTCCCAACTCTGGCTGTGTCTTGAAGCGTGCGAATCGCGGTGCCGTCGCGCTGCCACAGCTTAATCGTCGTGTCATCACTGGCGGAGGCTAAGACCTGTCCATCGGGGCTGAAGCTGACCTCCCGAATTTGATCTTGATGGGCTGCTATGGGGGCGATCGCCGTGCCATCCACCCGCCACAACTGCATCGTGCCGTCATTTCTACCAGATGCAAAGATTTCACCATTGGGGCTAAAGCTGACCGAGCGGATTGTCTCGCCATTTCCTTCTAAGGTTGTGATTGGGGTTCCATCTCGTCGCCAAAGCTTGATCGTTCCCTCCAGGTCGCTAGAGGCGAGAATCTGCCCATCCGAACTGAAATCAACACTCAAGACACCATCCCTGTGTCCTTCTAAAGTTTTTACCCAGGTTCCATCAGGTTGCCAAATGATAATGGTGCGATCGCCACTAGCAGAGGCAATGATTTGTCCATCTGGGCTAAAGCTCACACTGTTGACCCAGTCAGTGTGCTTTTCTAAGCGATTGCGCTCTTCAACCAGATAAAGTGCCTGCGTCAAATTCGCTAATGCTTGTAGTCGGGTGTCTCCTTGAACCCAGTCTGCGTCCAATAACATGGTGGCTGCTTTGAGGCTATCTATCAGAGCCTCAAAGTTTTGATCCACAACAAACTGGGCATTCGAGGAGGCACTGAGGGCTTTAATTTGACCCGCGATCGCCTCACGACGGTTTGCCTCTGCTTTTTGATATTGCGAGAGTGTGATTAATCCCAGGATTGTAGAAATCATCAACCCTAATGAAACGCTGACTAAAGCAATTCGTTGTCGCCTTCTTTCTCGTCTTTGATATGTATTTTCTGCTGATCGACTGGCAGCTAAGTAATCTCGTTGGAGTTCATTCGGTTGAGGGTTCTTATTAATCCCTTCCGCAGCCCATTGTTCCAATAGCTCCAGATCATTACCGCGTAGTAAGCAACTTTCGTCTTTTGCTTTTTGCTGCCATTCTTCAGCTTTTACCAACAGTCGAGTATGGGTTCTGACATGATCTAAGTCAGTATCAATAGCTTGTAATAAGGTCTGAAAGGACGTATCGAAATCATTGCTTTCTTCAAAGAAAATCCAATTTAATGCTGACAACGCTGGATGTACTTTATCAGCTTCAACATTGTGATACACAATTGGTACCAACCGTTTGTTGAGCTTGATTGCGTGCTCAATTTCAACCTTACATTCATAGGAAGCAACTGAATCAGGGCTAATAATAAATAAAAATGCATTTGCTTCTACGATGCCATCGTAAATCTCTTGTCGCCAATTTGCGAGCGGTGGAATATCCTCCCAATCAACCCAAACGGAACGATTACTCTCTCTTAAAGCGGCGCATAACTTTTGCACAAAACTCTTATCTCGCCGAGAGTAGGAGATAAAGACTTCGAGCATTGCTCCCGCTGAACTTGGTTTAAGGGTAGATGAATCAGTCACCAGAACTTATCTCTCAAACTTATTTCTTGAATAGTTTTCAGCAGATTAAATTAATCATTCCTTCCTATTTTCTCGCCCAAGTCAGTCATCCAATAAAAACTGGAACCCAAACCAAAATTGCCTGTTTCAGTCCATTCTGCCTTAATAAGTGACCACCAATCACGAGCTAAACCATTCAATACATAATCGTAGGGCAACCATCCATACCCTTTATTACCCCATTTAATTCCCCAAGAGTTTTTAACAAGAAATGCGCCTGAAGATGGAGCATTTTTAATATGTTTATAGTCGTCATATCCAACGGCAACAACCGCATGTCCACCTTCTCGTTTGTCTCGTAATCCTGGGAAGGGAATATGACCTGGCAAGTTAGAGCTGTCATGAATGGAATCATACAATGTGAAACCAAACATACACGGAAAACCAGCGACTAAAACCGTTTTAATCTGAGCTAAAAGTTCTTCTGGAGAGATGCCGGGATCATCTAATCGAAAATAGGTAATGGCTTGATAGTTTTGGGCAAAGGCATAACAGAATGAAGATGGATCCTCATCAAAGTTATCTTCTGTATAGGGACAATATTCTTCAGGAGGAACACCAAACAACACCATCGCTTTCATCGTTTCTCGTACTGATGCTCCACTATCACCCTGGCGATGCATCAGGTTGCGAGTCACTTGATATAGAAACCGTCGCGAGGCATCTATAGCCGTCCCAAAACTGCGTTTCTCAAAATATTCAATTAAAGCGACTCCAGCATGAGCCGTACAGGAATTGATGGAGCCCTGATCTTCAATGGGGCTACACCAAATACTTAGGTCAACGAATTGGGGTAAGGCGACATAAACATTGCTCTTTTTAAGATTACTCAAAATCTGTTTATGAAGGTTGCCACTGACTGGAATTTGTAATCGACAATCGGGAGATGGTGAAGTAACATCTCGAACATTGATAAAGGTGCGATCGCTCGCAGCTTGTTTCAATAAATGAACGTGAGATTGATCCAGTTTAATCAGATTATCAACTTTAATTGAGTCAATAATAAAGTTAACTATTGACTGCGTGACTGATGTAACTATCTGGTTATCCTTCAACTCATGTTGGAAATCCTCTAGATCACTCAATAGATCTTTGTAAACTTCTTGAATAACAACTTCAAGCACCTTCAACGTAATTCTTTGATGAATTGCAGAGCAATTAGTTCTGGAAAGACGACTCTTAAAGGTATCAACCAATGTTAAAATAACAGGCTTAAACTCATCCACTAAAGCTGTATTAGTCAGAGTAACGGCTGTTGCAGTGACTCGATTATTTCGCATGAAGATTTGAAATCTTCGATACCAACTCTCCAAGTTTTCGGTTGAATATGAACTGTTATTTTTAATCTGCTCTAGTGCTTGTTCAAGTTTGATCACCTGAGCAATGACTATAAAGGTATTGAAACCTGCGATCGCCGCTTTTTCTAATTCGGTATGACTCCCAATGGGTGAAATGATTTGGGCAATCACTGTGATAATAGGCTTTAATTCCTGTTCCAATCGCTTTGGAGGATACTCTGAAAGCGATCGCACCAACGCTTCATTAGTCTGTTTTCCAGCAATTCCATCTACCTTCAAACCTTGACTCGACTGAAATCGTTTAACAGCTGCCTCTGTCGTTGAACAGAACGTTCCAGTGATGTTCTCCTGGTTCAAAAAATCGAGAAGACAGAGAGCCTTCTGTAGAGTTTCGACATGTGAATGAATATCTCCCTGATCGCAATATCCAAATTCAAAAGTATCTTCTATGAGTTCTAAATCACAGACGTTCAGCTTTTTAATCACCGCTTGAGTAATTTCATCAGGGATAGATGTCTCTAGAAATTCAAATGAATCGTCAACGATTTTCGTTAAAGCGTTGATTGTGTCTGGTCCTACTGAACTGTCTGCAACTAAATTGCGGCTCTTTTGAAATTTTTTGACTGCCTCCTCCGTTGTGTTTTCAAAATAGCCCACTGCTGGACCGTGATAAAAACCTAGAGCTTTTAGACGATATTGCAAAAAGATAACAGCTGGCTCGGAATTGCCTTTGTTGTAAATTTTATGACGCTGTAAAACCCGGCTAGAGACATAGCCTTTACCATTCTCAAGATAATCACTCATGCCTTTGAGTCTGGCTGTTTCTTCAAAATTAGGAATGATTTCAGCAGGGATTTGATTCAAGGTTTTATAAGCTTTTATCAAATCGGATTCAGCATCAAATTGCCCTCCCAAAATGTCAGTCATACGAACGATCACTTCTACGAGTGGAGCAATTCTTTCCTTGAGAACTCTGCACTTTTCGTCATCACTTGACTTTTCATTGAAATGAGTTCTTCCCAGGTATTTTTGGATGTCAACAAAACCTCCAAATTCTTCTATAAGACAATCATTTCCCCGATCGCCCTTCAAAACATCCAATATCAACCCCGTACATTTTTCAAACAATTGAAGTCGAATCGGTGAAGCGTGAAATTGAGGGGAGATATTCTGCTCATTTTTAAGTTTTTCGGTTAAAGTAGAGCGAGTTTTAGGACCAATTTTACCAAGCCCCAAGCTCAGATCTTGGTTCAATTCTTGGTGCTGAAAAGCCTTAACAGCTTGCTCAGTTAAATCATCAAATTTTCCGGTTACTGCAACCTCATATCCCAAAGTCTGTAATTGCAGTTGGGTGTAAAGAATTCCTGGGCCCCAGTCTCCTTTAACATAGCTATCTCGATTTAAAATTCGTTCGCCAATACTGGAAAGTGCAGCAAGTTCTGCACGAGTCACTGAATTTAAAATTCCATTCGGCAATAATTTTTGTTGCTTCTGGAATTCCTGAACACTCTGTTCAGTGAAATGGTCAAAATAGCCTGTCGGTTCCGAGGAGTAGTACCCTAATCTCCTCAAATTCTTCTGTAAAACTCTAACGTCTTCTCCCTGGTTGCCAAGCATTAAAATCTTTTCATCAATTGCTGCTGGCAAGAAATTGATTTTATGAATCGCTTCATTCTGAATTTCATGATCAAGCGTCTCCAGTAAGGATGCACTGTCACCAGTTTGATTCTGCAACAGAGGAGCTAATTCTTTAAGAATTGCTGTCAATTTCTCGATTCTGCTGTTAGTGCGATCGCCCGTATCTAGCCCTTGAATCTTCTGCTGATTTTTTTGAATGCGGTCACTAGACAGTCTGCAATCTCGAATATCAGGATAATCGGGAACCCATCCCATTCCTTTAGTTGCCATAACTGCTACGGGGCTATAAATTAACGGATTACTGCTATTAAAACTGGCATTTTCACAACTGATGCAACATGTTTTTAATTCTTCAGGAACCCTGCCACAGGCTTAAGACAGGTTGACTCTTCACGTTTTTAAGGACTACGGTGTGGAACGGTCGGCACAGGCTTCTCGCACATCGACCTCAACCGTGGGATTGTTGCGTAGATAATCACCGAGCCAATCGCAACTGAGTTGCATCAGTTGATCCACATTTTGAACCGGATCGAGATGCCACACGATCAAGGTGCGATCGTCACTGGCACTGACGAGATAGTAGTCTTGCGAGCTAAAGTCAACACTGTTAATCGCTCCTGTTTGCCCTTGCAGCGTGGTTAACAACATGCCACTACGCCGCCAGAGTTTCACGGTGTTGTCAAAACTGGCAGTAGCGATCGTCTGCCCATCCGGGCTAAAGCTGACATCCACGACTCCGTCGGTGTGTCCCTGCAACGTACTAATGGGAGTACCATCCCGTTCCCACAATTTGACGGTGTTGTCGAAACTAGCAGAGGCGATCGTCTGTCCATCGGGGCTAAAGCTGACGTTGTAGACCCAGCCACTATGCCCGGTAAGGGTGTCTTGTAGGGTGCCGTCTAGGCTCCAGAGTCGAATTGTATTGTCCCAACTGCCACTGGCAATGGTTTGTCCATCGGGGCTGAAGTTAAGACTGAGAATGCCGCTGGAATGTCCTGTAAAGGTTCTGACTAATGTGCCATCTCGTCGCCAGAGGCGAATTGTTTTGTCTTCACTAGCAGAGGCGATCAGCTGACCATCGGGGCTAAAGGCAGCATCCCGAACGGGGGCGGTGTGCCCTACGAAGGTTTGCAACAAATTGCCATTGCGATCCCATAATTTCACGGTGCGATCGCTGCTAGCAGAGACAAAGGTCTGTCCGTCGCGGCTATAGTTGACATTCCAGACGGGTCCCTCATGCCCGGTGAGGGTTCTCAACAAAGTGCCATCTCGATTCCACAATTTGATCGTGCGATCGGCACTGGCAGACGCGATTTGTGCTCCATCCGGCGAGAAGGTTGCGTCATAGACCTGGGCACGGTGTCCTTGCAAGATGCTGATGTGTTTGCGGTTGAGTTCCCACAGACGGACGGTGCGATCGCCACTCGCGGAGATGAGCCATTGCCCATCGGGGGTAAAGCTCAAGCCCCGCACTTGAGAACTGTGTCCCTGGAGGGTATTGACCAACGATCCATTCACGTTCCATAGACGGATCGTTTTGTCGAGACTGGCAGTGGCAAAGGTGCGCCCATCGGGGCTAAAGCTGACATCAAAGACAGGCGCATTGTGAGCAGGAATCATCCGAATCAGGCTCCCATCCCGTTGCCACAGACGGACGGTGTAGTCCCAACTACCCGTCACGATGGTTTGACCATCGGGGCTAAAGCTGACGCTAGAGAGGCGAGCGGTGTGTCCCCGCAGAGTTGTTACCAGGCCTCCGTCGAATCGCCAAAGTTTTGCGGTGCTGTCGTCGCCTGCGGTGACGATTAACGCCCCATCTGGGCTGAAGTGAACCTCCCAAATGGTGGCTCGATGTGCTTGAATCGTGCGAATCAAGCGACCATCCAGTTCCCACAGCCGAATGGTGCCGTCTTCGCCAACTGTGGCGATCGCATCTCCAGTTGGGTTAAAGGCAATACTATTGACCGACCCACGATGCCCGGTGAGGGTCGTTACAAGACTGCCATCTAAACGCCAGATCTTGGCTGTGCCATCCTCGCTGGCAGAGGCAATCAGGTTGCTATTGGGGGAAAAGGCAACAGAGAAAATTTGGGCTTTGTGCCCAGTCAGAATATCAAGGGACTTGCCATCGGGTTGCCACAAGCGCACCGTGCGATCGGCACTGACCGAGGCAATGTATTGACCATTAGGGCTGACACTGACATCCCACACAATGCCGTTATGCCCAACAAAGCGGTTGCGCTCCTGCACCCAAAAAACAGCTTCTTGCAGAGCCGTCAACGCCTGAACTTCCAGAACTTGACGGGTCGTTGCTTCGGGAGGGTGTTCCTTGAGCAGATGTTGCAAAACCGAAACAGCACGAACGGCTTCCAGCAGCGCATCAAACTCCCGATTGGTTAAAAACAGAGCTTCAGACGCTTTACTCAGGGCTGCGATCTGCTTTTGCTCTGCCAAAATTTGTTGTTCCTGCGCTTCTTGACGGCTCGCCTGGGCACTGCGATAGAGCACAAACGACCAGACTCCCAAAATGAGGGCAAGCCCGGACATAATAGCCACGACGATTAGCAGGGCCTGTTGCAGCTTCAGTTGCGATCGCTGCCGATTGATCTCAGATTCTTGTCGTTTGGTTTCCGCATCGCGAGACGCCCAGATGTAATCCCGCTGGATTTGCATCGGTTGCGGGCTCTTGTCAACGCTATTGGTCAGCCATTCCTGCGCCTGTTGTAGGTCACTACCACGCAACAAAAAGCTGTCATCCTGAAGTTTGTCATGCCACTCATTGGCACGCACCAAAAGCCGTGTGTGTTGCCGCACATAATCGACATCTACGTCCAGAGCGGAAAGGAGTTTGCGAAACCCACTATCAAAGTCGTCTTGCTGACGTAAAAAGATCCAGTTGAGTTTGGCTAATTCTGGATGAACGAGATAGGGATCAACCTCCTTCCAGACCACAGGCACCAACCGTTTGTTATTTTTGATGGCACACTCAATTTCTCGCCCGCAGACCTCTGATTTTACGGATTCGGGGCTGATGACAAAGATAAAGGCATCGGCTAACTCTATCCCAGTTTGGATTTCTTCCCACCAATCCGTCGCTGAGGGAATGCTTTCCCAGTCAACCCACACCTCACGACCCCGCTTTGCCAGGGCACTATGCAGATTTTTGACAAAGTCTTTATTGCGCCGGGAATAGGAGATAAAGACGTTGGCGGCGTCTGTCTGGCTGTTTAGCACCTTCCAGACATCTTTTGGCATCTGGCGGCTCGATTTGTGTGCCAACCGAACCCGATAGTAAACTTTGCCATCCTCCCTGATTTCTTTGGCGTAATTTTGCTGAATCAGAGATTGCAGATGAGTGATTGTCGTGGCTTCGTCTTGTTTGAGATAGGCAGCGGCTTCAGCCAGGGTGACTTGCTCCTGACGAATCATCCAATTCACCAGACGCGGCAAAGGCGGTGGCAGAGTCAGAATGTCTGCCATTTTTAACCCGGTCATACCGGGATCGTTTGTTTGAGGCTGGCGTGTGTCTGTCATTGCCTAACCTCAGTCTTTGCCAGTGTCGCCAGAAACCACCATAAGATGCTGCACCCAGTTGCCACCTGTGTTGAAACCCCTATGTTAACCTCTCAGAAAGAACTAATCAGAATCTTGAGGGCTTCAGGATCAAATTTTTGATTCTTGCCTACGAATCTTAATTTTTCATCCATCCCGGTTTAAAGGGCATTGACCAGTCGAGTTTGAGCAACTTGAACAAAAGCATTGAAAATTCGTTGTTGGAGCGGATCGGTAGCAGCAGATAGCTCTGGATGCCACTGGAGAGCGATCGCCCAGGGGTGATCCTGATGTTCCAGTGCCTCAATCAGTCCATCGGGGGCATAGGCGGTGGCTTGCCATCCAGGAGGCACCGTGGGCACGGCCTGGTGATGCCAGGACACAACCTCCATCTCGGAAACGCCGACGATTTTGCTGATCAGGCTTTGAGGGGCGATCGCCACAGGATGCTTAGTCGGGTGCAACGGCTCTTCCCGATGCAACACATCCGTACCAAATGTGTCGGGAACATGAGGCAGCAGCTTGCCACCACTGGCGACACTCAACACCTGCAACCCACGACAAATACCCAGGAGCGGCAAATCCGCCTGAATTGCCCGTCGTGCCAACGCCAGTTCAAAGGAGTCCCGTTCCGAATCCAAACGATAGATTTTGGGATGCAAGTCGCCATCATAGTGAGTTGGCTCAATATCCCCACCGCCCGTAAACACCAACCCATCGACCCGCTCAATCAGGCGATCGAGATTAGGTTCCCCAGGAGGCAATAAAATCGGCACTCCTCCAGCCCGACGCACTGCATCGACATACGCTGCATAAAGATGAAATTCGCCGAGGTCATTGCGACCGTAAGTGGTGATGCCAATCAGGGGAGAGGTCATAGGAAAAAAGAAAAGGGAAAAAAGAAGAGGGAAGAAGGAAAGATGAAGGATGAAGGCTAAAGGATGAGGGATGAAAGGGAAAGGATAAAGGTGATATGTAGGGTGACGTTAGCGTTAGCGTAACGCACCATTAACTTTCAAAGAGTGGCAGGTGCAAGCACACGGCACTCATCTTCGTTCTTTTTCATCCTTTTCGTTCTTCTTTTTTCCTTCTTCATCCTTCATCCTTTATCCTTCATCCCTCTCTAAGGTGCCACGCTTTCGGCTGCGTAAAGGTCTGGATGCCGTAGGTTGAGAGAGTTAAGCCAATACCAGAATGCCCACGCCCTGACCAGGGCAACCGGGGACTGACGCGATCGCAACAGTTCCAGTAGACGGTGCCACTATTGATCTGGCGTAACATAGCGGTTGCACGAGTTTCATTAGGGGTATACACACCCGCTGTGAGTCCATAGGGGGTGTCTTGCATCAGCCGCAGTGCCTCCGCATCATCTTTAACCGCTTGAATCCCAATGATGGGACCAAAGCTTTCATCCCGCATGACCGACATGGAGTGATCCACGTCAATCAGCACGGTCGGCGCAAAAAAGGAACCGGGACGCTCTAGCCGATCGCCCCCACAGAGCAACTTGGCACCTTTGGCGATCGCGTCTTCGACCTGATATTTGAGGAAATCAACCTGAGCCGCACGAGCCAGGGGGCCAATATAGGTATTTTCATCGGTTGGGTCGCCCATCTGAAAGTCGCGCACCGTCGCCATAAAGGTATCTACAAACGCTTCATAGATCTGGTCATGGACGTAGATCCGTTCCACTGCGCAGCAGCTTTGTCCAGTGTTGTAAAAGGCTCCATCAGCAACCGCAGGAGCAACTGTTGCAACATCGACATCCTCAGCGACATAAATCGGGTCTTTGCCACCCAATTCCAGTTGCACTTTCATTAAATGGGGAGCAGCAGCGATCGCAATCTTGCATCCAGTCGCATAGGAACCCGTGAAGAACACACCATTCAAGGGATGGGTCAACAACTCTGCACCTACTTGTCCGGTACCAATCACCGCTTGAAAAATGCCCTCTGGAACACCTGCCTCGGTCATCAGTTGGGCAATCGCCCGTCCTGTCAAAGCAGCAAATTCAGAGGGCTTGTACAACACCGCATTACCCGCTAATAGAGCAGGAATAAACACATTAGACCCAACAAAGAAGGGATAGTTCCACGCTGAAATATTTGCGATGACTCCCAGCGGTTCGTGGCTAATCTGTTCCTTCAAGCCCAACTGCGAATCATGCAACAGCGTTTCTGTCGCCAATACGGCTTCCACCTGATCGAGAAAATACCCAATGCGACTGGAGGTTGTACCGACTTCGGCTCTGGCTTGCTTGATAGGTTTGCCCATCTCAGCGGTGAGTTGCTGTGCGAGCGATTCAGCGTGGTCTGCCAACAGCCCATTAAACTGGCGAATAATCTCAATTCGCTCTGCCATTGGACGCGCTGCCCAATCAGGTTGAGCCACTTTCGCTTGAGTCACTTTGTGGGCGATCGCCTCTGAATCATCAGTTGGTATCTCTTGCAACACATCACCTGTCGCCGGATTAATCACAGTCAGCATGGCATTGTCGATAAAATTCACCTGGATACAGATGTGATAATACCGTCCTTTCAACCTCTGGGGAGTTCACCGTGATCCAAGGAGGAGGAATGAAGAGGGAAGAAAGAAGAAGGAAAAGGGAAGAAGGAAGAGAGAAGAGAGAAGAAGGAAGAGAGAAGAGAGAAGAAGGAAAAGGGAAGAAGGAAGAGGGAAAATCTAAAATCACCTCTATTGTGTAGTGGCTAAATTTTGACCAGGGTGTAGCATTTGGCAATTCTACCTTTTGCTCTTTGCCGTTGCTCTTCACCTTTGTCTCATGAACCCCTCTCACAAGGCTCTTCAACGCCTCGATCGCACTCACTACATCCAATCGGTGGCAGTCACGACTCAGCAGATGATGGCAATTGAAGGGCGAGTGTTTGCCGCTGGAATGCCCGTTGCAGCGTTGATGGAGAAAGTGGCAGGGCTAATCACCCGTCGCCTTGTGGCGTTGTATCCTCGGTTAGCGATCGCTCAGGTCGGGGTGCTCGTAGGACCGGGACACAACGGCGGCGATGCACTGGTGGTGGCGCGAGAATTGCACTTTTTGGGCTATACAGTGCTGATTTACTGCCCGTTCAACTCCCTGAAGGAACTGACTCAACAGCATGCCGATTATGCGGCTAGTTTGGGCATTCCCCAGGTGGAGTCGGTGGATGAACTGTCGGGCTGTGACCTGATTGTAGATGGGCTGTTTGGCTTTGGGTTAAGCCGCAATCTTGAGGGAACCCTGGCAGAGGCGATCGCCACTCTCAATCAACTCCCCATTCCCATCGTCAGCATTGACCTGCCCTCTGGCTTGCACACCGATACGGGGGCTGTGTTGGGCACAGCCATTCGGGCGACTCGCACATTATGTTTGGGTTTGTGGAAACTGGCATTTCTACACGACCAGGCGTTGGAATATGTGGGCGAAGCGGAACTCATTGACTTTGATTTGCCCGTCGCAGACATTCAAGCCGTGCTGGGAGAAACACCAGACGTGCAGAGACTTACAGCCTCTACTGCGATCGCCACCCTACCGTTGCCGCGTCACCCTACTACCCACAAATACAAACAAGGGCATCTGCTCTTGGTCTGTGGCTCTGGGCAATACATGGGGGCTGCCATTCTGGCAGGTTTAGCGGCGCGAGCCAGTGGAGTGGGCATGTTATCAATCGCCGTTCCCGACTCCCTGAAATCACTGCTCACAGGTCAACTACCCGATGCACTGGTGATCGGTTGCCCTGAAACCAAGAGTGGCGCAATCGCCCATCTACCAGAACGAGTGGATGTCAGCCAGTATCAGGCGATCGCCTGTGGTCCCGGTTTGACTCCCGATGCGATCGGTGTGGTGCGGCAGGTGCTAGCGGCACCCTCTCCCCTGGTGCTGGATGCGGATGGGTTGAACATTTTGGCAACTCTGGGAACTTTGCCAACCCTGGCTCAGCGACCTACAACGACGATCCTGACTCCCCATCCCGGTGAGTTCAAACGGCTGTTTCCCGATGTAGACTTGAGCGATCGCCTCATAGCCGCCCGTTCAGCAGCCCGTCAAAGTGGGGCGATTGTTTTACTGAAGGGGGCACGATTGGCGATCGCCAATCCTCAAGGAACGCTGTGGGTTAACCCTGAAAGTACTCCGGCTCTAGCACGCGGTGGCAGCGGTGACGTCTTGACAGGATTATTGGGAGGCTTAATCGCACAAATCGTTGCAACACAGTATCCTGTTGCCAACCAATCCATTGAGAAAACTGTACAAACGGCAGTCTGGTGGCACGCTCAGGCAGCTATCTTAGCCAAACACAATCGAACTGAGTTGGGAGTTGATGCATTCACCTTGACTCACTATTTGATTCGGGTATTGCAGCCCTATTTCCCTTCCTGATTACAAAAAACTAACGTTTCCGTGCGAAACGCGATTGCTATAGGTAGGATTCATACATTCCTTGAGATTTAGAAACGGCTGCTAACCATTTCCAGTACCCTTAATGTTTAACGGTTTAGCCTTCTTCAATTTCATTCTTCGTTTTATCCGTCACAATTTTGTTCCTCGCAACAGGTTCATGGAAAAACCCTTCCAAATCACCTTCCCCAATCGTGCGATCGCCACTGCGGTTCATCTCCAAACTCCAGCAACCCTTCCACAGACATTGCAAGAGTTGGGATTGCCCAAAAGACGGCGTGTGTTGGTGGTGATCGGGGGTGCCAGTAAGTTGAGCACAGAGGATTTCAACCGAGTCCAACTGTTGTTTCTAGAAGTGCTCGCTCCATTAGCGATGAAATGGGGAGCCTGTGTGGTGGATGGGGGCACTGATGCCGGAGTTATGCGACTGATGGGACAAGCACGCTCAACCCTCAAAGCCTCTTTTCCTTTAGTTGGCGTGGCTCCAGTTGGGTTAGCCGTGTTGCCCGGTCAAATCGCAGCTTCACCAGACGCCGCTCCTTTAGAGGAAAATCACACCCACTTTCTTTTGATTCCAGGGTCAAATTGGGGCGATGAGTCTCCCTGGATTGCGGATGTGGCGACGGCTCTGGCAGAAGATCAGCCGTCCGTAGCCATCTTGATCAATGGGGGTGAGGTGAGTTGGAAGGATGCATCCCAAAATGTGCAAGAGGGACGAGCAATCATCACGATCGCGGGTAGCGGGCGCACAGCCGATATCCTGGCAGCAGTGTTGCGAAGACAAGCGGATGATCAACGAGCTCAAGAAATCATAAAATCTGGACTAGTGCAGGCGATAGATTTGACTGCCGGACGTGAAGAATTGACTAAGACCATAGAAATGATTTTTGCAGGTAAGGAATAATACCTTACTAGGAACTGACATAGAAGCACCGATGAGCTGCGATCGCAATCAGGGAGAATTGAATGACATCCGACACTCCAACGACTTCCCCTCGTAACCCCACCCTTGAAGATGCCTGGGACCGTTACAGTCGATACGACTTCAACGCCAGCAAAGCTCAAAAGCGATTTTTTCAACAGCGCAAGCTGATTTTAATCCTGGGAGTTGCAGCGACGACTCTAGCCATTATTTACACCGTTTTAGAAACTAGAACCGCAAATGGCATTCCCTGGTTGCCTGAGTCCATCAACACATTTTTGAGTGATCAGTTTTTGCCCGCCTTGCATGTGCTGGTTGTCCTCGTTCCCATTCTCTCGACTGCACTGATCGCCTACTCCCTGCGGTTTAACATGGGGGTTAACTGGATTTCGCTGCGGGGTAGTGCAGAGGCACTGAAAAAAGAAATCTACCTCTATCGGATGCGCGTCGGCGAATATAGCCCGACTATGCTGGGTAGTGAGTCACGCGATGTGCATCTTGCCCGTAGGGCAAAAATCATTAACAAACGTCTGATGGAGACTCAGGTCAATCAGACGGGGTTAGAGGCATACAAAGGCAAACTGCCACCCCAATACAGCACGGCTGAGGGGGATGATGGCTTTAGCGATATGACAGCAGAGCAATACTTGCTGTGGCGCATTGAGGATCAGTTCAACTACTACCAACGCAAGTCAGTCAAATTCACGCGCGAGTTGCAGCGGTTTCAACTGATGATCATTTTGTTGGGGGGCGTAGGTACAGCATTAGCTGCCTTCAACCTGGAGATTTGGGTTGCTATTAGTGGAGCATTAGCAACCGCATTCGCTACCTTTTTAGAGTTTAAGGGGGTTGAAACAACCATCGTCGCCTGTAACACAGCAGCGGCAGATTTATACGATGTGCGGACGTGGTGGCGTGCCCTCTCAGACGATGCTAAACAGTTATCAAACAACGTTGAGACACTGGTTCACAGTGCAGAGGCGATCGTCCAGAGTGAGAATGCAGGCTGGGTGCAAGAGATGCGCGATGCTCTGGCTGAGATCTACAGTGGCGACAAAGAAGAAGTCTCTAAGAAGGAAGCCTTTGCCCCGGTTCTGGGCAAGGATTATGTCCCTGAGCACGCCATCAGCAGCGAGGCAACGCAATCTGACGGGTTCCAGGATGGATCAGAGATGGCATTCAGCACCACTGCTGATGCACCCTCTGACACGATGTCAACTGATATGCCAGTTGATGGCACAACAGACGCTTCCATAACAGACATTCCTGCTGGGGAGGTTCCTGCTGACTTCACCAGTGACGGGAGTGTTGCTGGGGATGAGATGCCTGCTGATCCACTGATGGCAGATATGTCCGTTCCTCCGGCTGACCCAGACCCGTTTGGAGAGCCTCCTGCTGAGCCTGTCGTACACGAGGAATTCATGGCAGACACTCCAGTAGATCCCTATATGGATGCCTCAGTTGACTCTTCTGACTCATCTATGGAATCAACCACTGATGCCCCTATCGATGCTGCTACGGATGATCCCTCTGTGTATGGGTCATTGGGTGTGGCTGTAGATTCTCCAGAGGATACCCTAGTGGATGGCTCGTTCGACACCTCAGCAGATAGCTCCGTTGTGAGTCCCGTCGAGATGCCTTTGGATGCTCCGATTGAGCTAGCCCTGGAAGAACCGATTGCAACCGTGCCTCTTGCAGAAGAAACAACACCCTCCGCTGAACCAACCAGCACAGACGCTTCTGCTGACGAGCAACCCTCGGACAACCCCCAGGAAGATGAACCCTCGATGACAACCGTGATTTAGCAGAAGTGAGATCGTTTATGTCAGACGACAGTCGTACTGAATCTCCGGTTGCACCCTCAATGAGTACTGCTCCTCTGGACACTACCTCCCTGTCTACTGATTCCATTCCGTCTGCTTCAGATCGCCCCTCTAGATCAGCACCGTCTAGTGCTCCTGAGTCGAAAGCCAATAAATCTAAGAGCTATACTGAGCAGCTCAAAGAAGATTTCGAGAAGATTTTTGATTCGCTCAACTTAGACAGTCCTGATGGCAGAAAAGCCTCACTCAATAAAGCTTTTCTAAAATCGCGCTGGCTCGATCAGATTTTATGGATGGAAGCGAAGTCAGCTCAATGTCGCAATCGCCACTTTCGGTTGCGATTGATCACAATCATCGGAGGGGTAATCGTACCCATTTTGGTGACGTTTAACGTAGACAATCAACGTCTTCAAGATGCGATCAAACAAGCCACAATCGTCATTAGTGGTGCGGTTGCTGTCACAGCAGCGATCGAGGAGTTTTTTCAATATGGCAAACGCTGGTACAACTATCGCCGTTCAGCGGAGTCCTTAAAAGCTCAGGGTTGGCATTTTTTTCAACTGAGTGGACCCTATCGCACCTACCCCAGCCATCATGAGGCGTTTCAAGCCTTCGCTGAAAACATCGAGGAGATTATTCAGCACGATGTTGAAACCTATGTCACACAAAATCAGCAAAACAAACAGGGACAGGGGCAGCAATCCTCTCAGGAAAACAGCGATGGCGATCAAGCTGTCATCTAATACCCATTAATATCGATTTAGACGATTCAATCCCCAACTTCTGGAGAAGATGGAGATTTGGACTTTAGGGGCTAAACCAAAAATAGTCGGCGATCGCCCCACTCGAAGCACTTTGCATCGCCCCTTCTGTCTCAGACTGCATCTCATCAGACGGATTCAATAACAGCAATCGCTGCCCAAACTCTTGAACTCCCTGCACCCGACGCGCCACCCGACTGGGAATGCCATAGCCATACACGATGTGACCCTGACCTGCCAGCACGACTACTTGATGGTCTGGGTTATCCCGAACAAAATTAGCAACTCCCTCCGCCATCGTTTCATCCCACAACACCTGTGCTAAGAAGAAGACTTCAAAGCTATTGCTGGAGCCTTCCATTTGATGGAAGTCGTCATACAACGGGCGCAAAAACTGACGATAACCATCATTAATGGCGTTGCTGTCGGTGCGAATCTCGGACTCCGGAGGAATCCACTGGCGATCGCTCTGACTCAGCGCATCAAACCCCTTTTGAGCTACCCGCCGACTCACCTCTGCTGGGGTATTCAGTGCAAGCACGGGCAGTTGGTGTTCTTTGGCATAGCGCAAAATCGGCGCATAGTTTGCCCAGGGAAAGCCCCAACGGCGATCGTATTGGGTTTGTTGTCGCAGTTCCAGTTCGCTGATCTCGCCCTGCAAGTAGCGATCGATCGCAGATTGAAACGGACGCTGAAACATCTCCAGACCAATCGCCAGACGCGGATTACGCCGATGCAATTCCTGGATGATTTGGAGTTGTGCCGCATGATCCGCTGCACTGTCATGGGTTTCCCCCAGATAAACCACCGTTGCTGTAGCCAGATCATTGAAAACTGCTTGCACATCTTGAGCTTGGGGCGATCGCGCTGGATTGACAATCGTAGGCTGCTCAACACTGGGGCGATCAACGGGTTGAGCCAATGCAGGACAGGTCAACAGCCACATCCCCAAAAACCAGGCACAGCATTGAATTGCTTTAACAGAACCCATGATCCATGTCCCCCTCTCTATCTAGATCTACTACGCCTGTGATGCATCGTGCCTCTTGTCTACCCTTGCACCCGTCCACCCTCCCATCTCCATTCCCTACTCTCTACTGACCTTCACTCCCAGCGATCGCATCCGATTTAAAACCGCCGCCAATTCCAGGGGACGAAATGTTGCCAAATCGCCAGATGGAAAGGGGGCGACTCCTTCCCACTGACTCACAGCAATGTCCTGCATCACGATATCGATCAGTTCAGTCAGGGAGTGACGACCATTCAGGTAATCCTGTTGCAGATAGGCGATCGCCGTCCCGATTGCCCGCAACTGGGCAGCATCGATCAGTTGTTCAATTGCAGAGACATCAATGGCTTCTGCCCCCAATACCAACTCGTCTCCCTCACGCACCTTCAGGCGGGGGCTACGCTGAGAAGCCCTTTCTCTGGTGGAATAACCGCAATCTGAGTCATCCAAGGAACCAGTGATCGGAATGCGTGACGTTAACGCACCAAAGCGATCGCCTCCCTCTGCCGTGCGATGGGTCACAAACTGAGCCGCGATCGCCCGTGCCTGTGCTGTCATCTCCTGCGGCTGAAACTCTGACATGGCAATCACCGTATCTGCCACATCAAAGTAGTCGCCGCTACCGCCCATCACCAAAATCGTCGATACTCCGTACTCGTGATACAACTGCCGAATTTTATCGATAAACGGTGTAATGGGTTCTCGGTCTTTGGTTATCAATGCCTGCATCCGGCGATCGCGAATCATAAAATTGGTGGCGGAGGTGTCTTCATCCACCAGCAATACCTTCGCGCCAACCTCCAGTGCCTCCATAATGTTGGCAGCTTGCGACGTGCTCCCGCTGGCATTGGCTGTCGAGAAATCTGTGGTAGAGCGTCCCTGCGGCAGATGGTTAATGAATGGGGAGATATTCACTCCTACCACCGATCGCCCATCTTCAGCCCGAATTTTGACAGCAGTGGAATTTGTCACGAGCCACTCCCGACCGTCTCCTGGAATGTGGTTGTAAACGCCCAGCGCGATCGCTCGCAGCAACGTTGATTTACCGTGATACCCCCCACCGACAATCAAGGTAATGCCAACAGGGATGCCCATGCCTGTGATCTGACCCTGGTTAGGTCGTTCAAACTGGACACGCAACGTCTCTGGAGACTGAAAGGGACTCGCATGGTGAGCTAGGGGGCGATCGTCCACACCGCTCTGGCGTGGCAAAATTGCTCCATCCGGAATAAAAGCCACTAACCCCTGAGTTGCTAATTGCTCCCGCAGCCAGTCTGTATCCTCAACCACCTCAATGTGGTGCTGTAGCTCTGGCTGATTGAGACTGGAGTATCTCAGCGATCGCTCCACAATCTGAGGCAAGTCCTCACACAGTAGCGCTGCCGCCTCTCGCCCCAAAATTTGCCGACCACGCGCTGGTAAACCGACCACAAATCGAGCTTCTACCCAATCGGACGTCACAAAAACCGAGGTTCGCTCTAACACCTGTTGCCCTGTCGAGGCGATCGCGATCAGTCCGCTGTTACCACTTCCCCATTTCTCTCGCAGAGTTCTGGCTATCCGGTCAAACTGGCGAGTCAAGTAATCTCTAAGCGCGATCTCTCGACAGCGGGAGCTATATAGATTAGCTGGAAAACTCGCCCCAGTGGAGCCATCCCGATTACTCTGGGGCACCTGTACTCGCAACCGACTGGGAGACGCAAAGGGATCGCCTTGAACGTAATCGATGAATAAGGTGAAACCTGAAAAGTAATAGGTGCCCTGAATTTGCTTGTACGCCTTATAACCGCGCTGATCAAGCTGGATCAGTTGTTGATGTAATGCCTGGGAAGTAGTCATACCGCCATCCTACAATGAAACACAAAAACCCCCAGTTGGGGGTTCAACGTTGCTTACTTGTGGATTGAAGGTACTAAGCCGACACTCAAGTACATCCGGGTTCACCCTGCTCAGCATTACGGGTCGCGCCCAACAAGGTTTCGATAATTAAACAGCGCGATCGCCCCGTGTTTGCAGGTGCTTTGAAGGTAAAGACAATCGGCGGATTTGAATCCAGTGTTAAATTGCCTTCATCATCAAACGTGATTTGGTTCACTGGGGTTTGCATACTAATCATGCCAGGTCGTAATTGCCCAAATCCCAATTGCTCGGTTGATGGTCCTACTCGAACGGTAGGTGGATTGACCGCTGTGTTAAAGGTTACTGTCTGACGACGTCTGGTCCGAACTGCCTCTGTCTGAGCCAATCGAATCGCCTGTTGAACTTGCTCTCTCGCGTTGGTGACTCGCTGGCGGTTGAGGAACCCCACCCAGCTAACCCCCGCAATACTTGCCAGGATGGCAGCCATAACAATGACTACCAGGAGTTCTAGCAGTGAAAACCCGGCTGTCGATTGCCGCTGAAGCAATTGCCTTTTCATACCTACCCTCCACGTTTCAACACTGCAATCGGCACAACTTGATCAAGAATAAACACCAGCAAAAGGGCAAGAGCGTTACTCAGCCGACGGATCGCGATCTAGAATGCCTCGCGACAATACACGAGTTTCTAAGGTCGGTAAAAACGCTCTATCCGTTGCAATTCCAGGACGACCTCTCGCATTGCCACGAACAAACAGAATGGAATCCTGGTTCACACCCGGATCAGTATCTCGAATCGTACTAACACAGGCATAGAAGCTCGTTCTGGCATTGCCTAAACCAGCATTATTCAAAGCCGTTGTTGTGGGGCTAAGGCTGTAATCTATGCCCGGTGTAGCCGCACTATTAGGACAAACTGCATTGGTGACCAGGCTAGGAATACCGGATGCTTGTGCCCCTCTGCCATCGTCCACAAAGTCTACTAAAACGGCTGGATTCCCAGTGGGACGCTGAGCCTGCAAGTTTACGACAGTATTGTTTGCACCTCGTCCAAAAGGCCAACCCCCAAAGTTGATCGCTTGAGCAGGAGAGACATAACCCACGGTTGGTGCACCTGTTCTTTCATCAAACTGAGTTAGCGCATAACGAGTAATTCGCGCTCTCCCCTTCCACAGGTTCCCGGTGTTGGCAGTACTCAGGGAATAAACCACTAAAGCGTAAGAGTGGGTTGTCAAACACGGAACTGTTGCCAAAGCCGGATTGTTTGCTGCTCCACACTGGTTGCGTAACACAGTCGGAATTTGCTGCTGTCGCCAAAAAGCCACCACGGGAATGCTCTCAGTACTAAGCGCAGCTGGCAAATAGGGTGTCAGACCAGGGCAGAAGGGTGGGCTATCAACCCCCAACGCTCCCTGACCCTGTAGGCATTCTCCGGTGTAAACGTAGATTGCCTCCCGCATTTCGTTGCTCATGTAGTCCATCGCTCTCTGAAGCTCTCGCTGAGTTTCGTTGCGCGATGCCTCACGCTGGTCAGATCCCATTAGCTCGATCACCATATACAGCAGACCTGTGATAATTCCAGCTGCAATAATGGTGACGATTAACAATTCAATTAAGGTGAAGCCTTGAGGGCGGTTGCGACGACTGAAATTCCAAAGCCATTTCAGTTGAAAGGTGGGAGATGTTTTAGCCATTACGGTTGACCCCATTCCAGTAGTTAAGGGTAGGTAATACGCAATCTATCGACAGTTAGCCTGTCCCTGGTTTCTGTGAATCTGACAAAGATTGAAGCTCTGATCGCTCCAATTCATTCGTGAGTAAAGCACAGCCAGAGGGCGACGACGTTGGCTGCCCTGACCACTGGTCAGCCGTAGAGATGCTTGTTGGGTTTCCAGAGAACCCAAGTTGTTTTGTGCCAGGAAGGAGTACACTCTCACGCCCACGACAAAGTCAGTCCGACGTTGCAGAGCCGCAGGGTTATTGGTCGGGTCTTCAGATGCCGGAAGCGATCCATCGGTACGGAACACTTGCATCAGGAAATCAAACTGACAATCCCCATCTACGTCAACTCGCAGAGCCGATGTCGCAGGAATTTGTTCATCGTTGTAGGTGTTACAAGATGAATTAATCGATCTGAGCTGGTTAGAAAGCCCACTTGGTGCAGCCGGATTGGTTGCTGTACCGACTGCTGCTGGAAGCCGACCGGGTGTATTTTGCCCCTGAGACACCAGGACTCGCAGGCGATCGATCTCCCCTTGTGCGAGTTGTAGGGCTTGCTCAGCCCGACGGTTTTGTACCCGTGTCGCCGTTGCAATAAACAGCGGTGGGGTAATTAGAGCGGCTGTTAGCATGATGACGGCGATCGCCATCAAACATTCCAGCAGACTCAACCCGTCCTCAGAAGAAGACCGTCCACGCCGTGCTGCTAGTAGTAGACCCAGGATACTCAGTGATTGGTTTGGAGAAGAACGACGTACTGCCATGATGTGCTTCCTCATCGGCTTGCCAGTTTAGTAAGGGGAGGGGTTTCCCAAACAGCAGTTAAAGGAAACCCCACTGCGTTTCATTCACGGTTAGGGAGGACAGTTGCCACCTGCCGCGAGACAGAGGTTGCGAATGTACGGATCATTAGCCGGAGGCTCTGTATAGAACTCATCCCGAACGGACTTCGAGGTCACAAACCGTTGGGCGATCGGACCAGCAGGAGCGTACTGCAAGCCGACATCATAACCCCAACGACGGAGAGGCGGTGAGTAGTAGGGGATAACCTCAGCCGACTGAGCAGGAGCACCGACTTCAAAGGAGTCCTGGTCAAAGGGTGCCGTTGCGTGGTTGCTGAAGTTGAGCTGTAAGAATGATCCACCAATGTAAAGGGCCTGATTTCCCCAGTTCTCGATAAATCGAGGGAAGTTGTGCAATCCACCATAGGATTGGTTGGGGCGAGAGGGGGTTAGACCACTGATAATAATGGCGTTCACACGAGTATTCGCCACCCCTGGCATTAGCGGTTTACCACTTGTCATAGCAGCATAGCCCTGAGCATAATCAACCGCTGTGTTTGGAGTTGTCATCACCATCGGGTTGTTATCGCGAGTGAGGACATAGGGAGAGGTTCCCTCTTCAATCCGGATACGAGGGTTAGCCGTCAACGCATCCAGGCTCATACTATCAGCGGCGTTTGCTCGCAGCCAGGTCGTTCCAATGGTGTTCTGAGGAGGCAACGACAGAGGGCGGTTTTGGTTGAGATAAGACGTGAGAGTATGGCTGGAGGTACAACCATATTCCGCCATCTTGGTGGCACCAACGTTGTTATTGGTCATGGCGTTGCGATCAAAGGTGTCTTCGATACTGCCATCACAGAAGTTGTCTGAGATGATCGTAATCGCGTCTGCCAAGATCTCTGTTGGACGCCACTCATCGGTTGCTGGTCGGGAGAAAGAACCATCTAATGTGGTGCGATCGTAAAAGTTGGTGAAGTCGTCGGCAAGGGGTTGAGTAAACTCCTCGAGTCGAGCACCAGCACCATTTTGGTGCAAGTTGAAGTTGCCCTGGATATACACTGGGTTGTCCGAAACCAGCGACAGACCTCGACCTGCATCACCCGTACGCCCTAATCTCTCCCCACGCCGTAAACGGAATCCATGCGGACGACGATCGGGATCGGCATAGTAATCAACCGGTTTGGGGCTGATGGCATTGTCAGTGCTGATAGGTGGATCTGTGGATCTATACGCAGACCGACTTGACGATACTGACCCCGTATTCATTCGACAGGATGCATCAGTTTGCAGCGTTGTGTTGTTCCGACAAGATGCCCAGGACCCACCCGTCGGTCTGACAATCTCCATTTCTGACACCGCATCCTCACGGAAGGCATAGATAATGCCAGAACGAGGCAACAGGAAGTCGCCATTGTAAGT
This sequence comes from Oscillatoria sp. FACHB-1407, assembly GCF_014697545.1. Classification (GTDB taxonomy): domain Bacteria; phylum Cyanobacteriota; class Cyanobacteriia; order Elainellales; family Elainellaceae; genus FACHB-1407. The sequence continues at coordinate 89,788 of NZ_JACJSA010000010.1, forward strand.
CGCACGGCGCATCAAATCCAGGTTCATGTCAAGCGTTCTAACGCTCATCATTTCCCGTCCGTTGAACAGTGCAGAATCCTTAAACGGAACTCTCGCGAAAATGGCACTTGTTCCTTGATAAGGAGTTGGTCGAGCTGCCAGAGCCGATCCAGATGTATTACGAAGACAGGGAGTTGAACAGATCTTGATTAGTGTGTCGCGGTTGTTGCTGGGCGTATCAAACGTACTTCCAACCACTTCGTTCGTTAACACCCAGGATGCTCGCTGGCGAGGCAACACTCTCACTAACTCTGGATCAATCACTTGATAGATTCTTCCAGTGTTAGTCAGGGTGATGTATGGATCCGTACTATCTTCAGAGTCACGGCTAACCTCAACCTCTTCCCCGTGTGACTCAAACCCTGAATAATCTGGCGTGAAATCAGTTACAGGATTGCTCGTCGCAAAGGGAATCAGGTCATCCTTCGCTGGGAACAAGGAATAGAGGATGGGATAACGTGGACGACCGGAACACAGGATTTGCAATGGTTCTGCGTTCACCGTACGGGTTGGTGTTGCACCTCCAGCCGGCAATGGCACCCCACCTCGATAGGACAAGCACCGCCCTAAAGGAGCCTGACCCACCGCAACACTGGCGGCGTTTGCTGTATTACCGGAACCAAAGAACCCAAAGCGGCGATCGCGAGCGACCTGTTCCTTCGTGATCAACAGCTGTGCCAGATAAATCTGAGCATTCAACTGGTCGATCTTGTTGAAGGGGCGGTTGTTTTGCGCCATCCAGTCTCGCCATTGCTCCAGGAAGCGGACAAAGACCTCTGGATTTTGAATCTGGTTTGGATCGATGTAACCATTACCCGTGATATCAGCCAGGGTGTTGGTAAAGAAGCTTTGAGGCGGGTCATCTACCGTGTCTACCCGCTGAGCACGCATGATTTGCCGAATCTTCCCACGCAAACCAACCCAATAATCAGGATCGCCTGGGTTATCACTGGGTAGAAGCGGATCACCAACCGCATAACCCAACAAGGTTTGTGGGAAATTAGGGTTACTGGCTGGATCGAGCGGATCAAAGTTTTCTAGATAATCAATGTTGAACGCCAACATCCCCATCATGCAACCCGCCGTGTGCAACGTTGTTTTATCCGCAGGGCTGAGGCTGTCATATCCATTAGTTGACACCAGGTCTAACACCCGCCGCAACATCGAGAAGTCGCCCCACATCGACATGGATGGGTAAGGATGGACGTTCCGATCTTGCACTGGAGTAAAGGATGGCGCACCACCCAACGGATCACCTGCAAACGTTGCTAAGTTGCGCAACGCTAACATGAGTGGGCTTCCTGCATTACGAAATGCAGCTTCATCCGGTGGAGCAAACTCCCAACCGTTCGTGCCACGACCTCTAAAGAAGTCTGTTTGAATGGGTACACCGCTATAACCAGGGAGTTGGTAAGCATTAGGCGTTTGTCCCATGTACAGCAGGTTTTCAAACGTCGCACTCTTTGCCAGTGTGGTCGAGGTACCTGGATGCGTGGTCATTGCTAAACAAGCAATGGGGAAGTCACGGTTGGCAGGTCCTGCTGCGGAATGATAAATAGCAGCAGCCTGCACAGCAGCCAGGTTATCCCACAAGGTCTGACGTTGACGGGCTTCGTTGCATTTACCGCTATTGTTCGGAGTACATCGCTCCCAGGGACGTAATGGTTCTCTGATGAGCGAGTTACTCTGACGCAAGCCACCCCAACCCATGGGATCACCTAGTTCCAGACGCTGTCCGACGATTACTCGCATCCCCTCACGACGAGCACGACGTTCCCAATATCCGTCTAAACCAATACTGGTATCATCCTGCCCTGCTTGCGGGTCGTTACCGATTAATTCTTGATCTCCAGCAATTTCTTCCCCGATCCGACCGGGAATCGGGTCACCCTTATAGCGAGGTTTAGGACCGTAGCGGTTATCAGCCCGGAACGAGTCGTCCACGTAGGGAGCAGGTTGTTGGCGGTTAACCAACCGTTCCTTCTTAACAAAATCGCGACCATCCCAGGCAGGTTCTCGATTGGCAGCAGGGTTAGCCACATTTCTTGCCGCAGAAATATCCTCGGTTTGCAACCGCACTGGGTCTAACGCATAGTCTGCTGGACCACCCCCACCGTTAACAACCGAGTCACTCGTAGAGCGGAACTCAACGGGAGCACCTGTCCGAATTGGGCGGCGTCCCTGACCATCATACAGATGGAAACTCACTGAATCGTTAGAGAACTGGTTGTTATTCGTTCTACCACTGAGGAACTGCCCCTCAAACGCAGGGATCTCATTGGCAGGGTCAGCACCGATTCTTGTTACGGTAATTTCCGAAGCATCTTTTGTGTAAAGACAGGACGAAGGTGAACTGATCATGTAGCCGGTGAATCCACTACCCGCAGCCGCGATCAAGTTACCTTCTGTATGCATTGCACCGTTCCAGTTAAAAACTGGACCGGGAAAAACTTCCAGGTCATTGCGGAACCAGGCTCCCCATTTGTTTCCTCGAATGACCTGACGATCCTGGTGAAACTCCAACGTCGATGCAGTGCCATTGGGGTTGTCGGGCAACACGTAGGCGTTAACCTGAAAATTTTTCCGCAGAAGTGAGGTGTTCGCATTATCGCGGAACCAACCCTGCTCAACGGGAGGCGCAGCTTGAGTATTTTGAAGTTGACAGGCTGCGTTTGCCTGACCCGCGTTACTCAACGGCCCGTGGCGCACCATCAAGCTATTGGCACGAGCTTGAACATCAGCATCGCTGGCTCTTTCAATCTCTGCCAAGGTTGGCGGCGTGCTAAACAGGATGGAGTAGACTACTGTGGCATCTTGAACCCCATCACCATTGGTATCTGCCCGAAAACGCCAAGCATTATCAGTTGTTGTATCTCCATTGGCACTGATACGCTGTTCGTCAGGGAAGGTATAGGGGTCGTATCCATCCGGCTGATACGTTGGTACAACTACGTTACCCGGTTGAACTGTACGACCGTCGTTGTACAACATTCCCAAGAGCTGACCTTCACTCGGAACCCCACCCGGAAAGCGAGTATCCTTCTGGCTGTCAAACAGATACTCTAACTTTGACTTAGCCCGGTCGATTGCGGGCGTCGCTGCGTTGTAGATCACCCGCTGTTGCCGCTGACCGACTGCCTGTACGGTACGAGTGTAGGTGCGATAGCCAATAGAGCCTACGGTGAGGGTAAGGACTAACAGCAACAGAACTGTCGTTGGGAGGACGAAGCCCGATTTGGTAAGGAGGGGTTGCCTACCGATTACCAGAAGGCTACGCAACAGCCAAAGGACAACCCCTTTGCTGAGAGATTTGGTGCTTGTATTGATTTGCTGAATCAGCTCTTGGACGGCTCTAGTTAGCTTGCGGGTTGACATAGCTGCCTTCCTATCAAAGTGGGAGTTGTGTGAGTTAAAACGTTACGCTCTTGGAAAAAAGTTTGAAATGTTGAGAAAACCCAACGACTTAAGACGATAAAAGTTTTATTTTGTTCGGAAATTTTTCCGACGGTCATTTAGAGTTCAACTTAGAAGTTCATCTAAGCTTTATTTAGGGGCGAAGCACGTTCTTATTGTCTTAACAACTCAGCGATCGCTCATCAACAGGGAAATTACGATCATCTATCAAAAACCGGTTTCCGTAAAAACTGGCAGATAGGATTGGATTGGTCAGATCGTCCAATTTAACCAGACTCAAAAGAAATCGTCTAGCCACATCTCAATGATCTACACCGTCATCAAAGAATATTCCAGCTTGCTGAGTCAACTATGCAGTTACCACAGCAAACACTAGATTCTTCAAGCAAATTTTTAGGATGAGATAGTAGATTCACTAGATGCGCCTCTGATGGAACGGTCTTTGACACACCACATCATGACTTCAGCTTCATAATAAGTCTGAATTGTTAAGAGTCTATGATGATGTGTTGAGGCTAGGCTACCCATCCAGTCTCAAAAAACGATCAGGGAATGAATAATTAATTAATTTTTTTTAAGAGAGTACGGGAGAAGCCAAGCATCTCATCATTCCTGGCGGATCTCACATTTCTTATCTACTCTCCTGACAAGGAGAGGGCAGAGCCACTCAATCCTATTGAAAACACTGAGTGCATATTAACGCGGAGGATGAGCGCACGTTAGCAAGTTTCGCAACCCCCACAAAATCTTCATTATTTTGTGAAGCGAGCGTAATCAAACATTCTCAAACATTAATTTAACGTCAGTTCGGTTTAAGAGCCCGGCGAATGAATTCGCGGCTATTAAAACTAAAGCCTCCTCTGCGGACTACCAGAAATCAGAGGGTTGCCCGACCGATGCAGGTCGGTTTTTGTCTTGATAGCAGCGGTTTCAGTCGCCAAAGCCTGATCCCCGAACTCACGTTCATCAAAAATTACAGTAACTGAAGGGTCATCTGGAACGGACTGTAGGCAGGGAATTCCTGCTAGCAAAACAGCCTCCACTCCTGCTGTTCTAACCGTCTCCACAGTCATAGCTTTGCTCAAAAGCTGATGGCAGAGGCAATAGCTCAAACTCTAATTCTAGGAGAGCTTGCTGACTCGCCTTTGCCCCATCGAATATGGCTACGGCTATACTAAAAAACTAAAATCCCCGAAATACAACAATTTCGGGGATCGGATGACCCATATTAATTATGGAGTGGAAAAATATAGCTAAAATCTAGAGAATTTAACCACCACTAGAGTTGGCTTACCCTAGAACTTGCTCAGATCAATGCCAGCTTCTTTTGCCATAGCTGCAAGACCTTTATGTTCCAGGGTCTTAATTGCTTTTGTAGATAACCGTAGCTTGACCCAACGCTTACCTTGTGCCCACCAAACTCGCTTTTCTTGCAGATTGGCTTCCTGAAGCTTCTTGTTACGACGGTGAGAGTGGGAGACGGCATAGGCATTGTTTGCCTGCTTGCCTGTTAACTGACACTTACGACTCATAGCAGTTCTATTAGTAGCGGTTTTACTTGGGTGGAATTCAGCAAGGCTTCCTATTATAGACCGTTTTTTGGGCAAATAACCCTTAACGTGAATTGTGTCTATCAAAAATCCTGAATTCCTGACAGGATGTAGCATTTGGATTCGTGGTGGGGGCGTTTCGTGAAACGCCCCTACGACATGAATTGTTAACTGGTGGTGAGGCGAGTCAAGACTTGATTTGATCGCTCCACAAATGCCTTCATGCTCTCGGCGTCAAACCCTTTTTGCGCCATCAATGCTAAGTCGTAGACATGCTGACAAATTAGCGTTGAAAGTTCGCTAGAGGGAGATTGCCCTTGGGGTTGGACGATACTGCCCTGGTTAAGGTTGAGCAAGTTTTGAATTAACGGATGATTGGTATTGACCACCAGTGTATGTTCTTCTGGAAACTCAACGGATTGTTGAGTCAGGAGAGCATTCATCTCACGCATCCGGCGCAACACCTCTGGCAACAACACCATAGCTGGAGGAGCACTTTCGCCTTCCGCTTTGAGGGCTTCCGTACGAATCGTGAGCTTGGGTTTGTTGAGTGCCTGTTCAAACAGTTCCTTCACCAACTCACTGCGAGTCTTATTGGTCTTGGGGTCAACAATTTCACTGGCTTGGTCTTTGTTGATCAGGTTTTCATCCAGTTCAGCATCGACCCGTAAGAATTTGACATCGGGATACTCGCGCTCCAAGAAGCTGACAAAGTGACTGTCAATAAAGGAGTCCATAAACAGCACTTCTAGCCCCTGGCTCTTGTGCAGTTCTACATACGTTGCTTGTGAGGTTTCATCGGTGCAATAGAAGACCCGATTTTCGTGACGGGCTTTGTTGCGCTCCAGGTAATCCTTGAGCGTTGTGTAGCTTTTACCATCAATTGTGTTGGAGGGGGTGTTGGTGGCTACATCTTGCCAGACATCGCTTTCTGCGGATTGCACTTGCACAGCGGGCGCGTCCGTTGCTTCACTGGAGGCAGTACTTCCTGAACCCTGCCAGGTGGTGCGATAGATAAGGATGTCTTCGACCTGCTTCTTGAACTTGTCGTCGTTCATTGAGCCGAACTTAACGAAGTTGCCGAGATCTTGCCAACCCTGAATGTAGGTTTCCCGGTCGTCCCGATAAAGTTCTTTGAGGCGATCGCCCACTTTCTTAGCGATATAGTCGGCAATGCGGCGTACGGTGCGATCGTTCTGTAAGAAGCTCCGCGATACGTTTAGGGGAATATCGGTGCTATCGATGACACCCCGCAGCGGCATCAAAAACCGTGGGATGACCTCCTCGCAGTTGTCACTGACAAAGACCTGATTGCAGAATAATTTGATCTGTCCCTTGGTGACATCGACATCGGGCTTGAGTTTAGGGAAATAAAGGATGCCATTCACCACAAAGGGATAGTCGGTGTTGAGGTGAACCCACAGCAGTGGGTCTTCCTGGAAAGGATGAAGGTAACGATAGAACTCTAAGTAATCTTCTTTAGAGAGAGAATTGGGTGACTCCTTCCACAATGCTTTTTGCTTGTTGACCTGCTCGCCATCTAACTTGATGGGGAAGGGCATGAAGTCACAATATTTTTTCACCAACTGCTTAATGCGGTATGGCTCTAAATACTCGACTTCCTCCTCTTGCAGAGTGAGCGTAACAGTTGTGCCCTGGGCGGTGCGATCGGAGTCAGTTAGCTCAAACTGGGTAGACCCATCGCAAGACCAGTGAACGGCTTGTGCGCCTTCTTTGTAAGACTTGGTATCAATTTCTACTTTGGAAGCGACCATGAAGGAGGAGTAGAAGCCCAAACCAAAGTGACCAATAATCTGCTGGTCAGTGCTGTTTTGATACTTCTGAACAAACTCTTCAGCACTGGAAAAAGCAACCTGGTTGATGTATTGCTTGACCTCATCAGCGGTCATGCCAATTCCGGTGTCTGAAATCGACAATTTCTTATTGTCTTTGTCGATCGCGATCGTAATTTCTGGTTCGCCGATGTCACCGGAATATTCGCCAGAACGAGCTACCATTCTGAGTTTTTGAATGGCATCTACGGCGTTTGAGATTAACTCTCGCAGGAAGATCTCATGGTCTGAATAGAGCCATTTCTTGATAATCGGGAAAATATTCTCGGTATGAATCGTGATATTGCCCTGTTCCAAAATGGTCGTCATGGTTTTCTCGTTGAAGCGATTGTAGTGCTATGGGGTGTTTAATGCTCTTATGCTTGGATTTTAAGCCCAAGTTCGGGCGATCGCTTTTATTGTATCGAGTGGAAATGCCTCACCCGCGAGATCGGATTTCCCTACTTTGGCATCTATAGCCATAGTCACTTGGGTTAAGACGGGGTGCAGGGGTGGAACCCCTGGCCACTGCCAGTCCCCACACCTCCTCTGTCCTAAATCAAGTGGCAGTAGCTATAAATATTCGTTTGAAAGGGCTTAATCATCGGGAAACTGCCAGCAAGCAATGTACTCAATGTTCGTGCTGCCACAAGTGCAGGGAACTTGAGTCGAGGCAACCCACTCGCGATCGCATTTCCGGCAATGACAGAAGATGTTGTAGCGATCGGCTTCTGCCAGAGCCAGTTGCCATTCGCGCAGTTCCTGGGGAGTGAAGAGGGAGTTGGAGTCTGACATGGGAAAGGGATGAGTAGGGCAATCGTCAGGGGTTAATGGTCAATCGTCAATGGTCAATTGTGAATCGTCATTAGTAAGCGGGTCAGTCGTCAATGGTCAATCGTCAATCGTCATTAGTGAGCAGGTTAATCGTCGGGGGGCAGGGGTCAATCGTCAATCGTCAATGGTTAATTGTGGATGGTTAACTATTAATCATTTAATGTTGGTTAGTGTTTATCACTTGGAAAAAACACCTTTACTTTTACAATCCTCTTTTCTATGACGTGCCCTAACCCAGACTCAACTTTGATAGACACGTTGCGGGCTACGGTGGAGGGGTTGTATTACATGAGCGAAACCGATCGCCCATTTGAAGTGTTGCAGTGGGCAGGACAGACAACTCCACTGACCCCGGATAGGGTGCTTCAGTGGACAGGCAAGCCTCAGGATAGCCCAGTTGAAGTGCGATCGCTGGATGATTTTTTTGAACGGTTGATGCGAGAGCAAGATTGGCATAGCGACCAGGAAAGGGCGATCGCCCACCGATTTCGCACATTATTTGAACTGCTCCAGCAACACCTCAGCAATACCCAGGTTTACCGCATTGGGGAAATTGAGATTGACATTTATATCGTGGGTGAAACGGCGTCGGGTAATTTGATTGCATTGCAGACGCAATCTGTTGAGACATAGAGCCAGAGGCAATGGAGAGTAGGGAATGGAGAGTAGGGTGCTGTTAGCAGTAGCGTAACGCACCATTAATTAACGTCAATTCGAGGTTCGATCACATCCTGGACAGGTTTGGGTACGGCAGAAAGCAGGTCATAGCCTGTCAACTCTTCAACCGCATCGATCGACGTTCTAAAGTCCCGCCAATCCTGGGCCTTGATGCCCTGACGATTGGGCACAACAATTGCAATTGTTCGGGTCAGGGTAGTCACACCAGCTAGCCCCAAACCGGGGCGATCGAGCACAACAACGACTTTCCAGGTGCTAGCGGGTACGGCAACTCGTCCCTGTGCGATCGCCGTTTGCCGACCTCGTTCCCCTATGCCACCAGAGCCAACCCCTCCTGCAATGATGTAAAGCTCCTTGCCCTGTTTCACCAGGTCACGGCAATAGCTCTCCAGCTTTTCCCACGGTCCCCGGTTGTTATCAGGGGATTGGGGCATGATGTTAGTCATCAAAAATGCGGCTTGGCGATCGGCTTCGGTGCGATCGCGATCCGCTGCCGGAACCAGATGCCCTCGGTCAAAGCCACTGCCTGTATAGTCATCGGGAGTGACACGATACCAGCCATCCGGCAAGGTCGTATCGGTTTCAAAAGGAACCCGGTCTAGCTCACCCAGCCAACCTTGATTGAGTTGCCAACTCACCCAATTGGGAATGCCCTTGTCGCGGTTATAGGACAGCACATATTGGGGTCTGACCACCAAAAAATTATCGGGCTGAGCCACGCTGGTCGTTGCCCCAGTTGGATTGCCCAATAGGGCATGAGGGCTATCTATGGCTTGTTCAGTTAGCGATGGGGCAAAGCGCAACACTGCAAACCCAATCACCAGAACGGCGATCGCCATCCAGGAAAACGAGTAGCGACGTGTCTTTCGTCGAGGTTTAGAGGGTTGTTGCGATCGAGTCCGTTTTGGCATGGTTGACAATGCTCCCCTGGCTAACTAGCTATTGATTTAGCGTGCCCTGATTGTAGAAGCGACTTACGAGGGAGTGGGGAATGGGAAACAGGTAATAGAGAGTGGGCGATCGACCACTAACCACTGACCATTGACCATTGACCATTAACCACTGACCATTAACCATTGACCATTGACCATTAACCATTGACCATTAACCATTGACCATTAACCATTGACCATTAACCATTGACCAACTACCCTCATCTCATCCCCGGCATCTGGAAGCCTTTCGGCACTGGTGTTTGGGCGTCCATACCTTTACTTTGCAGCAGCACGCCAAAATTGCCCAAACCCATTGGATTCATCAGCGAGTGGAGGGCTTCACGACGACGCAGAATGTCGTTAACAGATTGATTTTCTGTTTTTACGGGGTCAGAAAGTGCAGCGAGGCGATCGCCCAACCCCAATGCCATCAAAAACAACCCCTGCTGCGTAAAGCCAACGGTTTGCAATCCACAGCGATCGCCCTGACGCTCTAACGCCGTGAAATCAACATGCGCTGTGATGTCTTGTCGCCCAATGTGGATGTAGGGGTCAGAGTGGTGAGTGTGTTGGTAATAGCATTGCAACGTGCCCTGCGATCGCCCCGGACTGTAATAGCGCATTGCAGGATAGCCATAATCAATTGTCAACACGTAACCCCGATGCAACCGGTTGGCGATCGCCCCTACCCAATCGAGAGCCGCCAGATTAACCTCCGTACGATAGCCTTCAGCGTTTGGCTGAGACAACAATGGAACATCCACAAACTCAAAATACTCCGCTAGTCGGGGAGTGGATAACGCATCCACCACTTCCACAAAGCGCAGTGATTCACTCTGAGCATCAGTTGTAACGTAAATCTCACACAGTTTTCCAGCTTGCACCACAACCTGGTGAACTGGAAATGCATCAACCAGTTCATTGGAGAAACAACATCCCACAATCGAGTTAGATGGAATCTCATCTAGAGTGCTCCAACTCAAATTGCCATACGCCTGAACCAGCTTGTGATAACGCTGTTGTTGTTCAACAACCAATGCAGGTGACTTTTCAACAATAATGTAGGCGATCGCATCAAAACATTCAAAGTGATGGCGATGCAAATACCGCAAGATATCCCGCACCAGTAAGCCCTGCCCTGCTCCCATCTCCAATAGCGTAAAAGGATGTGGGCGATCGAGTAGGTGCCAGAGATCAACAAACTGTTCGGCTAACAACTCACCAAAATCAACCCCTAAATGGGGTGAGGTAAAAAAATCCCCTTCCCCACCAATATTCACCTGATTCGTCGCGTAATAGCCATATTGCGGATGGTACAACGCTAAATCCATAAACTCCGCGAAGGGGATACGGTGTCGGGGACGTTGAGCAATGATCTCAGCAATCGCTTTGCAGAGAAGAGGATGACTCTGATCGAGTTCTGGTTGCCGCACCACAATATTCCAATCCTTACTCTTGACTCCAGTCAGACAACCTTGGGGTTGCCCTTCTATTATCAAGGGCATTGGGTGGATCAAGGATATAGCGCAAGGTGAAGGTCAAAAAGCAGATCATCTACAGACCCTCAAAACAAATGCGATCGCCCCTCAGACCCCAAACAGCCTTTAGGCGATCGCACGAATCAACATGAGGTAAACCACAGAGGCACAAAAAGCTAGGTGTTTATCTTTGTGCCTCTGCGGCGGTTGCGCGGAGACGAAATAATTTGAGAAATATTCAAGGCTCAAACAACAGCACACACCACGAATAGAGCCTTTGTGAAGCTAATGCTAATCGGGCACTATCTTGACACAGTAGCCGCAGTTGTGGCAGAAGTTACCTTAGCTGATGGTGCTCCCGCTGCCGAGTTGGCGATCGGGGCATCAAACGCAATGAGAAACTGAGCCGTCGAACGCATCTGCTGAACAACTTTGAGATACGCTTCCGCTTCGGTGCGACGCCGAAAGCGAGCAATAATTCGGCGGTTCAGGTTGGGTAATAGTTGATGAATTACCCAGGGATTGAGCTGGTCTTGATAAGTCATAGTTCTAGTGTGAGGGCTAAACAACAGTGGCAACAGAACAAGATTGGACAAGCTGTAGATGCAGATACCAACGTACACGAGATACAACTGTAGGGCTAAATATGCATCTCTAAACGGTCTAAACGCTACCTATGGGACATAGCATAGCAGCTTATCCACTATATGTAGTGGTCAGTTACTAAACTGCAAATCTCTATACAAAACTCAAGCTTTCTGTGTTGCCGACAGCCCTGGCTTTGACGTTTCGAGAACGTCCTGATCCCTCCCACTCAAAGCTGTATCAACAGTTAGGGTTCTGCATTATCTAAGACTTCTACATGTCTGTAGTAATTACTACAGACCATCGCTCAAATGAGCTTGAGATTATAACCCGACAAATTGGGCATTCTAATTGCAAAGTCAGTGTTTAATGATTGTCTTAATGGTATGTTAAGAGACGGCAAAACCTGGCATTAATACCAGAACAACTGGCGATCGCCCACTTATAGTGGCACTCAGTTACCCACTTGTAGTGGCACTCAGTTTGATAATTCATGGGGTTTTATCCCATGAATTATAAATACCCCTGTTTAACACCTGTAATCTGACAGTTCATCCTGCATCAGCAACAGGTTTTTAAGTGCCCAACTAAAATTGATTTTTTCTCGTTGAGAAAATAGGCTACTGATCTCCCAATCGTCTGTTGATCTTAATGTCCGTTGAATTTCCCTCATGCTAGAGTTCTTGACACTGTTTCCCCTGGCTCAAGTTGTAACAGCAGCTCCGCCGTCGGCAACGATGCCGCAAATCTCTGAAGTAATACAACCCAATGAGATTCGTCCATTGCCTGGGCAATTAGATGCTGTTCCAGTCTTTAACAGCAACAGTCCTGAGCTAGTGCAATCAGAAGGGATTCTGCTTTCAACCTTTCCACCAGATGGGATGGCAGCTCCCTCCGCCCACCTAAACTTTCCATTTCAGGGGCGGTTTGACTTGTTTGCTCATCACATTGCGCGTGGTGTCACCCTGGACGATGTGCGGACTCTATATCTAGGGGTGCTGATCTTCAATCCTAACGATCGCCCCGTCCGTCTAGACATCTTACAAGCTGCCACCTATCTCAGCCAGGAAGCTCCTTTCAACGACCTGCCCTCCTATGTGGCTAACCCCTTGGGCACTGTCTTTGCTGGTCCCGGTAGCCGCACCACAAATGACATTCTAAGAGGACAGCGACAACCATCCTGGCCTTCGGAGCTCGTCATTCCACCCCGCAGCCCCTATCTCTTCGTGAATGCGCCGATCCCACTCCGTAGCATGGATGCTTTGCGAAATGGTATCCCCCTGCCTCAGTTCCTAACCTCCAGCACATCGGGTAGCTCTTCCCCTAGCTCGTTAAGCAGCCTGCCACCTCGACCTCGGCGCACGACTCCCGCTACCAACGGACGCAGTCTACTCGCCTATCTGTGGAGTAGCGAACCAGTTTATGTGGCGAGTTTAGCGATGTACGCGCCGCTCAATCCCAACGGTAGTGAACGCGCTCCACTCATGTCGGAATGGGTAGACCTGTTGTTACGCGGACGATTGGCAGGACCACGAGATATTCCGCCCACTCCGCCCGATCGCAATTACGTCTCTCGCTTCTTTTATGGTCGAGTTGCAGGAGTCGCACAAGGCTCTCAGTGGACTGCTCACTTAACGGATACCCCCAACGCTAACCATCTCAGCGTTCCGCAAGCTGGACAAGCCATCTCCTATGTGTTGAGCACTGTGGATAATGGCACATTTGGCACTGGACAAATTCAAAGTGCCCCAATGCTGGCGCGTTATTCTGATACTGCCTATCGGGCTCACGGCAACTACGGGGTGCATTACAACCTGACATTGCCGCTCGAAAACAATACCGATCGCGCCCAGACCGTCGCTATCTTGATCCAAACTCCTTTGAAAGAGGAAGAAACGGTAGGTGCCCTGCGTTTTTTGCAACCACCCGATCGCCAGGTGTTCTTTAGAGGAACGGTGAGAATCCGCTACAAAGATGACTTTGGAGTGACAGAGACACGCTATCTGCACATTGTGCAGCGTCGGGGACAGGAAGGTGAACCCCTGATCCGTCTGCGAATGCCACGGGGCGATCGCCGTTTGGTTCAGGTCGATTTCATCTATCCACCAGATTCAACTCCGCCCCAAGTATTGACGGTGCGTTCTTTAGACGAGGAGTTATTGCGTTAACGTGAATTCGGGATAAGGATTTCGGCGGTTAAAACCGCCGCTATCAGAGCAAAACCGACCTGCGTCGGTTCGTCAAACCTTGATTTTCCGGAGTCCGTGTCGGCGGACTTCGCTCCAGTAGCCGCGAATTCATTCGCCGGGCTCTTAAACCGAACTGACGTTACGTTAGTCTAGCCGTAGCCACCTGGGTTAGGACGGGGTGCAGGGGTTGAACCCCTGGCTAAGGGCGTAGCCCCACATCCCCTCTGCCTCAAATGAAGTAGCGATAGCTATAGGTCTGGATGTGGCAGGAGTTTGCTAAGATCCTGTTGCATTAACCAGTTCCGGCTTGCCTTAAAGCAACCACAGTAGAATACTGATGGGTTTGCTTTAACCATTCAAACTGCATGACATCTTCTGACTCTGATAAGTCCGCTCTTACCGCCTTTGATGTCGAGATTCGAGAAATGGGCATTGATGATATAGCTCCGGTATATCATCTAGGCGAAGAATTATTTACCAGTGATCTGTATCCCTACCTGTATCGCACCTGGGACGAATGGGAAGTGATCGGGCTGTACAATACAGACCCAGAATACTGTCTGGTTGCTGAAGTTGATGAGCAACTGGCGGGATTTGTGCTGGGTACGATTATTACTAAAGCCTCGTGGGTTTATGGCTATATCATCTGGCTAGGAGTTAGCTCCCAGTTTCAACGTCGGGGGGTGGCTGACAAACTGGTAGATAAGATTGTGGAGCGCATGATTGAGGAAGGCGTGCGGTTTATGTTGGTGGATACTGATCCAGCCAATGTTCCTGCTGTCAAGTTTTTCACACGTAAGGGATTTGGCAACGCTCGCCGCCATGTTTACCTCTCAATGAATTTGAATAAACACGAATATTACGGCAAGCTGATCGCGTATGAGCGTGATAAAGCCGAGCGCGTACGGCATAAACGCTCACGTCGTCGCCCTTAAGCCACAAGCTAAACCTTCATGCAGCGATCGCTGACCAACTATCACATTAAACTCATTGCCGCTGCGACAATGTTGATCGATCACATTGGCGTGGTTTTCTTTCCACAAGAATATTTATTTCGGGCGATCGGTCGAATTAGCTTTCCATTGTTTGCGTGGTTGCTGGTGCAGGGAGAAGCGCATACCCGCAATGTTTGGGCATATGCGTTGAGGTTGCTGATATTAGCCCTCCTATCTCAACCGATCTACATGCAGACTTTTCGAGTTGAGGATTTAAACATCCTCTTTTTGCTGCTAATTGGGTTAGGGTGTTTGCGGTTGTCGAGAGCCTTTCCTCAATACCAGTTCATTCCCTGGTTATGTGGAGGTGCGTTGGCGCAGGCTGTGCACGCTAACTATGAAGTGTATGGCATTGTCGTCGTTGGACTGCTCTGGCAGTATCGCTCTCATTCCATCTGGTGGGCGTGTTGGGTGCTGTTGCATCTGATGTTATTAGCCGCAGACCCCAGTTATGGTGCGTTTCAATTTCCGGCAATGGTAACACCATTTTTGTTTCAGTTTACGAATGGTGAACTGGGGGCAAAAGCTCGTTGGTTTTATTTGTTTTATCCTCTACATCTAGCAGCCCTGTATGGCATTCGATTAGCAACAGCAACCGGATAAAAACACAGGGATACGACGAACCGCATCCCTGCATTTTCAACTATTTCTTAGTTTTACGGGTCTTTTTCTTGGGGGGCGATTCATCCAGGAGCACGGAGATCACATCTTTGATTTTGCGATTGAGAAACGCTTTCTTTTCAGCGATCGCTGTTGCATTGAGAGCCGCTACGATGGAAGTTTTACCAGCCGAACGGGGTGGTTTAGCCGCATGGGCTGAGGCACGTTCCCGTTTAGCGGCGGTGGAGGAAATTGGTTTTGGTTTTGGAGGAAGCTGCTGTAAAACCAGGGTTGCTCGTTCGATGGCAATTTTTGGAATGGTAGCTTTGGGCGATCGCCGCTTAGGGGTTGTGATCATGCGTAAGATCTCTGTCTCACAGAAGGTAAGTTTTAGACAGGGCGCAATCCAGATGCTTCAGTCTAACCCAATTGATTGCAGCCTAGCGATAAACCATACCATCTGGCATAATTGCACCGCGCAAATTCGCAAAACTAAATCTTACTTCACGCAGATCGATGTCTTGCAAATCGGCTTGACGCAAATTAGCTCGGCTCAGGTTTGCCCCCTGCAAATTGACATCCCTTAAATTGGCACCTTGTAAATTAGCACGACTAAGATTTGCTCCCCTCAATCCTGCGCCACTCAAATTTGCGCCACTGAAATTAGCACCACTCAGGTTTGCCCATCGCAGGTCAGCCCCCATGAGATTGGCTCCACTAAAATCAGCTTCCAGCGCATGAGCCGCACTTAAATGCACCTGACTCAAATCAGCCTGACTTAAGTTGGTTCGACACAAATAAGCACCAATTAATTCCGTTTGGTGCAAATTGGCACTGCTCAAATTGGCTTGAGACAGGTTGACTTGGCGTAAATCAGCTCCACTCAAACTGGCTCTTTCCAATTTCGCGTCACTCAAATTGGCTCCGCGTAATTTAGCATTCGTCAAGCTAGTCCCTCGCAGGTTAGTCGCTCGCAGGTTTGCCCCCCGTAAATTAATCCCCCGCAGGTCTGCCCCGATTAAATTTGCCGCTTCTAGATCAGCCCCAGATAAATTGCCATTGACCAACTGAGCTAATGTCAGATCGGCTTCGCTCAAATTGGCTTCCGCCAGTTGAGTGCCATGCAAAATGGCATTGCTGAGATTAGCATGACTGAGATTGGCAGCTACTAAGGTGGTGTCACTAAAGTCAGAGGCTTGTAGATTGACAAAACTCAAGTCAATCTCTTCCAGATTTAAGTGGCTTAAATCAACGCCGCTCAAATCTAGCTCTACTCCTGACTGACTGGCTCGCCATGCTTGCCACGCTGCCACTCCTGTTTGCAATCGCGCAAGATGTTCGAGATTGGCCATCTCCTTACTCCTTGCGCCCACCTGCCGGGTTTTCCCGACCTGCGATGCTTTCGATCGCGGCTAGTGCAGCTTGCGACCCAGCTAAAATGTCTCGTTCTTCACCGCCTAAATAAAGGCGACCAAAGCTACCCACTGACGAGATTTGCAGAATGTTAATTAGGGCTGCTTTCTCCGCTTCGTTGGCGGCCAAAGACGCATAAGCAGCAGGCTCAACTTCCAGGACATACAGTGTTTGCCCTGCAAGGATCATCTGCCCTCGACGGTTGCGGTTGATCAATTGAGTGTGATGGGGATCGATATTGCGAATAATCTGGCTAGAAATCACACGAGGTTTGAGACAATCTCGTTCCCGTACACCCAGTGCCTCTAGAATGGCGCGACCTGCGGCTTGAGTCTCTCCTTGTTTACTGGAGTGAACCTCTAACAAACCGTATAACCGCTCAATAAAAAGCACCCCCGGACGAACCACCGCCGATTTAAGGGCGATGTCCATCAGGCGATTAATTTCAATACCAGGAGAAATTTCGACCCAGAGGGAGGCATCTCCCGGCAACGGCAAGAACCCCAAAGCCACAGTGCCCATGTAGGCAGCATGTTGGGGTTGTAGGCGATCGATATAAACGTAACTCCGAAGATCAATTCCCAAAGTGTTAAGTTTGTTTATCCTGCAAAGCAAGCCTAGTATACGGTTTAGCGTGAGCCGTTGGATACTCACTGCGACAGGTTATAACCTAATATTTTTGAGATGGCTTCTGGGATCACTGCTACGAGCAGCACGCAGCTTTTCGTAATACTCCCGCTCAGTGGGGCTGAGATCCTTAGGCGCAACAATTACAACCCGCACAAGTTGATCTCCCCTACCGTCTTTGGGCTTAGGCCATCCCTTGCCTCGCAAACGCAACGTTTGCCCAGAGCGGATGCCTGCTGGAATATTCATCGTCACAGTGCCATCGGGTGTAGGCACCTCGATCGCCCCTCCTAATGCAGCTTCATCAGGGGCGATTGGAACTTCGCACACCAGATTATCCCCTTCAAATTGGAAGAAGGAGTGGGGTTGCACTTCAATTTTGAGATACAAATCGCCCCTTTGTTGGTTGTTATAGGGACTGATTTGTCCTTTTCCCTTGACTCGAATGCGGCTTCCTGGCTTCGCTCCTGCTGGAATGCGAACCGTGATAATTTCGCTGCCCACACTCAGTCGTTGCTGCACCCCATGAAATGCTTCGGGGAGAGTCAGCGTCAGGGTTGATTCTAGGTCGAGATTTCCAGCACCCGCTTGGGGATCAAAACCACCATAGTCATTAAAGCCACCAAAGCCTCCTGTACCACTGGGAGGGCGATAGTTGTAGCTGCGTCCACCCCCAGGCGCACCTGTGCTAAAGCGACCTAATAATTCATTAATAAATTCGTCGAAGCTGCCGTACTGGCTAAAGTCGAAGCCACCATAATCAGCGGTCGTAGAACCGGGCGACCAACTACCTGCCTGCTTCCAATATTGCCCAAACTGGTCATATTTCTTACGTTTGTCTGGGTCGGAGAGCACTTCGTAGGCTTCGTTGATTTCTTTGAAGCGAGCTTCCGCTACTTTATCGCCCGGATTCATATCAGGGTGATATTGTCGTGCCAGCTTACGATAGGTTTGCTTGATTTCGTCAGCATTTGCAGTTTTGCTGACCCCTAACACGGCGTAGTAGTCTTTGAAATCCGTTGCAGCCATTCAGCTGTCTCCTCCACAGGTTCTGCTTTTAACCTAACAATATTTTTGGCTAAAAGCGGTTCGGTTGCTGCTGAAAGTAAAGGCGAAATTTCCTCACCTGGGAAAAGGAGGAATAGGGAATAGGGAATGGGCAATGGGTTCTTACCCACACTCCCTCCCCCCTTACTCCCTTACTCCCACTCCCTCTTACTCCCCCTTACTTCCTTACTCCCTTACTCTCTACTTCTCCATCGATGACCGATCGCCCCCTTTCACACTGTAAAATTTGCCTGATACGCTTTGCATCCAAATCCATGACCCAACTCAAATTGCGATCGCCCAAGTTATTCCGCAGCCTGGAGCGTCCCAGTCTCTCTCGACAAATGATGGCGATCGGGCTGTTGATCACACTGGTGTTTGTGACAGTGGCAATTTTTGCGCCTTTGATGCAGTCTTGGGGATGGATTCAAGACCCCATTGAATCGCTAACAAACCCGATTCATCAGCCTCCATCAGCAGAGCACTGGTTTGGCACCAGTCGTCAGGGCTACGACATCTTTTCACGCACGTTGTTTGGCACTCAAGCTGCGCTGCAAGTCGTCATTCTGGCAACGGTGTTGAGTGTGTTGGTGGGCGTTCCGTTGGGCATGGTGAGCGGCTATCTCGGTGGCAGGCTCGATCGCCTGTTGGTGTTTTTGATGGATGCGGTCTATACGCTGCCGGGATTGTTATTGTCGGTGACACTGGCGTTTGTGGTGGGTCGGGGGGTGATCAATGCGGCGATCGCTCTCAGCATTGCCTATGTGCCTCAATATTACCGGGTGGTACGAAATCATACGGTCAGCGTCAAGACGGAGCTATTCATCGAAGCAGCACAGGCGATGGGTGCCTCAACCTGGGTGGTATTGTCTCGCTATTTGTTTCTCAACGTGATTCAGAGTGTGCCTGTGCTGTTTACGCTGAATGCGGCGGATGCAGCCCTTACGTTGGGAAGTTTGGGTTTTTTGGGGTTAGGCTTACCGGATCAAACACCAGAATGGGGGCAAGATCTGCGGCAGGCATTGGATGCGTTGCCAACTGGCATTTGGTGGACAGCTTTATTTCCGGGGTTAGCCCTGACCTCCCTAGTGGTGGGCTTGTCTCTGCTGGGTGAAGGGTTGAATGAGTTTGTGAATCCGCTGTTGCGGCGTGAGGAGTGAGAGAGGGGAGGAAGAAAGGATACACGATGAAGGATGAAAGATAAAAAAGATGAAGGATAAGGATAAAAGGGAAGAGGCGCGATTCGTCACGTCTATGTGAGGTCTAGGGAGTAGGGAGTGAAGGGGATTTTATCCTTCATCCTTCGGCCTTCATCCTTTATCCTTCATCCTTTATCCTTCGGCCTTCATCCTTTATCCTTCATCCTTTATCCTTCGGCCTTCATCCTTCATCCTTTATCCTTCATCCTTTAGCCTTGCCCCTCTTGCCCTTGTACCAAAATGCGATCGCCCCTGCGATGCCCAACATTCCTAATCCTGCGACAACCACGGTCGTTAAGGAAGTAACGTTGGTTGATGCTTCATTGAGTTGCCAGAGTTTGAGGATGCCGTCTTCTCCGGCAGAGAGTAAGTATTGGCTATCGGGGGAGAAGTCCAGGTACTCCACGCCTTCTGCATGGGCGATGATCTGCTCTTGAAGCTCAAAGCCGTCTACCCGATAAATTCTAAAACTGGTGTGCTCACTGGGGGAATTATCTTCTGGATCACCGCCTGCGGTCGCGAGGTAACGCCCATCCGGGGAGAAGGCGACTGCTTCTACATTGGTTCCATCATGGTTCAGGGTTGCGATTAACTCACCATCTGCAAAGCGAAAAATTTTGACGGCTCCTTCAGGTCCATTTCCCGTTGCAATCCATTGACCATCTGGAGACACTCGTACGGATTTGATGGAGCCACCTTCCTCAGCTGCGTCAATCTCCCGTACTTGATCACCATCCTCAATGCGTGTGATTTTCACGGTTCGATCGCATGACCCGGTCAAAACATATTGATCGTCTGGGCTGAAGTCGATGGAGTTGACATCGCAATCATGCCGTACTCGAAAATCGTCATATCGTTCCCAATCGGCAGGGTTATAGAGCCGGAGGGTGTTTTTGTCGGGGGCTGCAAAATACTGTCCATTGTTTGAGAAGGCAATGCCGTCGGCTCCATCGCCACCCAACTCGGCTACCAATTCGCCATCACTGCCCCGGTAGATTTTGATCCCGTCTGAGTTGCCACCTGCGGCGACCCATTCTCCATCAGGAGAGAAGGCGACTGCCTCAACTTCGCCTGTTTTGCCGTCTATGGAGCCATCCCAATAGATGCTCTGCCACACGAGTTGGCGATCGCTCTGTTGCCACACATTGACTTTGCCATCGGCACTGCCAGTCACAATGAAGCGATCGCTTTTAGCAAATTCGGCTGCCTCAATCGTGCCCTCTGTGCCGCGTGTATCGACCTCCAATTCCCAAACCAGCGTCGTGATTTGGGTTGAGCCAACAGACAACATTCCAGTCAGTAGTGCTGCAATTGCCTTTATCCGCATAGAGGTTTATTCCAAGTGACACTGATCTTTATCTCCTGATTTATAGCTTTTTTAAAAAAATCTTGTGGGAGAATAGTACTACCGATTTAATCTTTGATTGTGGCAGAGCACTGGGTAGGAGCGTTTCGCGAAACGCCCTTACGGAATCATGTGCAGCGAAGCCAATTCAAATTAAACTCGGTTGCTTTAGGGTAGGGAGGAGGGTGTGGGGAATGGGGAGTCGAAAAGGAACCAGTCTGTGTTGTTCCTCTCTTGTCACGCTTTCTGCAAACAAATTTCATCCAAACCCCGTTTCCAGATTCCCGCCTGGAGATGGAGTTACAGAGGCTCTGCCCTCTGGAGCAATGGTTGGCAACAAAACGGCGTTGCTGATCTTGGGGGTGAATGAGTTGCGAGCATCTTGCTCGCACCAGCTTAGACGATTTGCCTCAAGGGAGTGTGAGCGTCTCGCTCACGCCATGTCAGGACAATCATCCCTTTATTCAGCAATGCCAACCAAACATCTACAAGTGCATTCCTGCTGACAACCAGAAATCCAAAATCCAACGTCACTGAGGGCAAGCGAGAGCGATTGTTTCTGTAAAGTAGAAAAAATCATCTGAGTCAATGCAATGGGTATAACCTCAACCAGGGGTGGGGCGATCGCTGCCGGACACCCCAATGTCGCTGAAGCAGGCAGAGCCATTCTGCAAGCGGGAGGAAATGCATTTGATGCGATTGTTGCCGCTGTTTTAACCTCCTGTGTGGCGGAGCCAACGCTAACCTCGATTGCAGGAGGAGGGTTTTTGCTGGCGCACACGCAGGACAACCGCAATATCCTGTTTGACTTTTTTACCCAGACTCCAAGGCAAAAACGCGACATCCAAAGCGTTGATTTTTATCCGGTGGATGTCAACTTCGGCAGCGTAACCCAAGAGTTTCATGTGGGGTTGGGGTCGATGGCAGTCCCCGGCAACCTTGCAGGTTTGTTTCATGTGCATCAAAAACTCGGTCGATTGCCCTTCTCAACCGTTGTAGAACCTGCCATTCACTACGCCAAAACGGGGGTTGAGATGGGTGAATTTCAAGCCTACTGCTTCCAGATCTTGTCGCCCATCTGGTTAGCCAATCCTGAAGCTCGCCAGGTTGCTGCCCCTCAAGGAACGCTGTTGCAACCTGGAGAAACACTCTTCATGACAGAGTTAGCCAATACACTGGCCTATCTGGCGGAGGAAGGTGCAAGACCCTTTTATGAAGGGGAGATTGCTCAGCAATTCGTTAAGAACTGTCGCGATCGCGGTGGGTACATCACTCTAGATGATCTCAAGCACTATCGGGTGATTGAGCGAGAACCGTTGATGATGCACTATCGAGGCAACACGTTTGTCACCAATCCACCCCCCAGTTCTGGAGGCACGCTAATTGCCTTTGCGCTCAAACTCCTATCACAGGTCGATCTAACTCAGATGTCATTTGGCTCAACCGAGCATCTCACCCTACTTGCACGAGTCATGCAACTGACCAATGCGGCTCGCAAGGATGGCTACGACAGCCGATTGTATGAGCCGAATGTAGCGGAACGATTTTTGGCAACGGAGCATTTAGCGAGGTATGCCCAGGAACTGCTGCAAACTGAGGGAGTGGGTCTAGAGAATCCAACGACGCTCAACAAATGGGGTAGCACAACCCATGTGAGTGTCGTTGACAACGAGGGAAATGCTGCCAGTGCAACAACGTCTAACGGAGAGGGGTCAGCTTACGTCATCCCCGGAACTGGCGTGATGGTCAATAACATGCTGGGAGAAGCTGACCTGCACCCTAACGGCTTCCACGCATGGCAGGAGAATGTTCGCATCTCATCGATGATGGCTCCGACGATGGTGTTGCGCCAAAACAAACCGGAAATCGTGTTAGGTTCCGGAGGCTCAAACCGAATTCGTACAGCCATTTTGCAGGTGATCTCCAACATCATCGATTTTGGTATGTCAGTGGAGACAGCGGTGAATAGCCCGCGTGTGCATTGGGAGGAGGGAGTGTTTAGTGTAGAACCGGGTTTCGAGAACTTGCAGATCGATCGCACCCAGTTTCCCTTTGATGATCAGGTGGTGTTGTGGGAACAGCAGAATATGTTTTTTGGAGGAGTCCATACGGTGTTTGAAGATGCCGCAGGGTGTATCTCAGGGGCAGGCGATCGCCGCCGCAATGGAGCCGTTGCAACGTGTTGATTCGTGTGGTGTGCGATCGCATCTGGCTGGCTATCACAACCTTTCCCACCTGGCAGGAGTGGTTAACGGCGGGAGGGTTGGGTTTGCTATTGGCGGTGTTGCTGATTCCGTTGGGATTGGCGATCGGGTTTCTTCAGGTTGAAGTGATTCGTTCGCCCAAAGTTATCTTGACCGTGGGGGCGATCGCTCTCTTCTCTCCCGGCATCACCGAAGAACTATTGTTTCGAGCCTTGCTCTTGCCCCATCCCAGTGAATCTGTCTCCTTCACCAATCTCAGCATATGGTTTAGCTTCAGCCTGATTCTGTTTATTCTTTACCATCCCCTAAATGCGTTAAGCCTTTATCCTGCGGGTCGTCCTACCTTTATGACTCCCGGTTTTTTAGTGCTGGCGGCTCTGTTGGGGGTGATTTGTGCGATCGCCTATCTGCAAACGGGGTCGCTGTGGTTGCCTGTCCTCCTGCACTGGCTGGCGGTTATGGTTTGGTTGTTATGTCTGGGGGGATATCGGCGGTTGCAGAAGAATGAGGAATGAAGAGAGAAGAAAGAAGGATAAAGGATGAAGGATGAAGGATGAAGGATAAAGGATGAAGGATAAAGGATGAAGGATAAAGGATGAAAAATGAATCTCAAACATTCAAATTTGTATCCTGGATAAACAACTTTGTTATTGGGATATTCAAATTTGTATCCTGATCATTCAAGTTTGTATGTCAGCTATTCAAATTTGTATCCTGATCATTCAAGTTTGTATGTCAGGTATTCAAGTTTGTATGTCAGCCATTCAAATTTGTATCTTGACTATTCAAATTTGTATTCCCGATATAGCCGTAGTCATCTCAATTTAATTCTCGTTCCCAGCTAGAAGCTGGGAATTCCCCTACAAGTGGCTCTGTCACTGATTTTAAGGAGGCAGAGCCTCCCCTACGACATGCCAAGGCAGAGCCTTGGAACGAGATAAACACTACCATCCTTTGTCTGGTGCGTTACGCTGTCGCTAACAGCATCCCACACGGTTGCCTTTTATCCTTTATCGGTGGTGTTCCAAACCTGTTGATAACCTCTGTAAGACCCCCTGTAGTCCCCCTTGGTAAGGGGGACGGCGACAGCCGGGGGTTAGTAGCAACAGATCTGAAACACTACCCCTTTATCCTTTATCCTTTATCCTTAATTTCACGTTTCTTTCTTCTTTTTTCCTTCTTCCCTCTTCTCTCCTTCCCATGCTTCTCACCACCGACACCATCTGGGCAATTCTCAAAGACACTATCGACGATACAACCGCAAATCGACTCGTTTGGGAGTGTTTGGGCTATCGCTATGATGAAGCGACGGGCAAGTGGGATTCCAGTCAGGTCGCAGCGGAGTGGCGCGAGGAGTATCCTGAACCGCCTGACTTTATTGCCAGTCGTCCGGCAACGGTGAAGTTGACACGCTCCATTCCCAAAGAAAACAAACAATTGTTAAAAGAAGAATTGGGCTTTGAGGGTTACAAAGTGGGAGAATTAGTACCTCGGTTGACCCGACGAGCGACGATCGCCAACTGGTTGTTGAGCCACAGAAAAGAGCAGGGGTTGTAAACTATCAGAATCTCCAGTCCAACATCTAAAATCCCAAATCGGTTATGACGTGGTGGCAGAAGTTTAGAAAAAATTCCCTCGCTCAACTCGGCGCAATTATTCTGTTGATTTTTTATTTAACGGTCATTGCTGCGGAGTTTTTTGCTCCCTATGATCCCTATGCCTCGCAGGTGGATGGGTCACTGCTGCCACCCACTGAGGTTTATTGGCGCAATCAGGAAACGGGGCAGTTCATTGGTCCTCACGTCTACCCCACTACACAAGGCCCAGTTGATTTGGAGACGGGCGATCGCCTGGTGTCAGTTGATTTCAGTAGACCGTCTCCGATTCGGTTGTTTGTTCAGGGAGATGAGTATCGGTTTCTAGAGATAAAGCTGCCTCTGCCAACACGTTTGTCGTTGAGTGAGCCACAGTTTGAAGAAATCACTGTGTTTCCCGGTATTCCCGGCAATCTTCACCTATTTGGAACGGCGGGAGATGGCAGGATCAACGTTTTGGGAACGGATGAGCAGGCACGCGATCAGTTCAGTCGTCTGATCTATGGGGGACGGGTCAGCCTCAGCATTGGCCTGGTAGGGATTATCATTTCCTTCCCGTTGGGAATGCTGGTAGGAGGCATTTCTGGCTACTTTGGTGGGGTGGTAGATGCATCCCTGATGCGAATTGTCGAAGTGTTGATGACAATTCCCAGTATTTATTTGTTGGTGGCATTAGCAGCGGTCTTGCCTGCGGGGTTAACCAGTTCACAACGGTTTTTGTTGATTGTTCTGATTACCTCATTCGTCAGTTGGGCAGGTCTGGCACGGGTGATTCGGGGGCAGGTGCTCTCGATTAAAGAAAGGGAGTTTGTACAAGCGGCACGAGCCATGGGGGGGCGATCGCTCTACATCATCACGCGCCACGTATTACCGCAGACTGCAACCTATATCATCATTTCAGCCACCCTTTCGATTCC
Source organism: Oscillatoria sp. FACHB-1407 (assembly GCF_014697545.1). Taxonomy (GTDB): domain Bacteria; phylum Cyanobacteriota; class Cyanobacteriia; order Elainellales; family Elainellaceae; genus FACHB-1407. Next base: position 115,264 of record NZ_JACJSA010000010.1, read on the forward strand.
CAGCTTCATTGTTGCTGAAGCCGTTCTTAGCCTGATCGGACTGGGCATTCAACAACCCGACCCCTCCTGGGGCAATATGTTGTCTCTTGCCACCAATGCCTCATTCCTCGTGTTGCAACCGTGGCTAATCTGGTCACCTGCCATCCTCATTGTTGTCACCGTGTTGGCATTCAACTTGTTAGGCGATGGCTTGCGTGATGCCCTTGATCCACGTGGTTTGCAGCGGTGATCTGGTTTGGCTCGTCAGAATCAAAAAGTTTGTTTTATTGCAGGAACGGGTCACTCCGGTTCCACTCTCTTGGGGTTGATTCTAGGCAGTCACTCCCAGGTGTTTTATGCCGGAGAAGCCGCAAAAACTCGGTTTTTGCAAAATGAAACGAAAAAATTAGCAAAACGAGTCTGCAAAATTTGTGGCGAACATTGCCCTGTGTGGGAAGACTTTCAGATTAGTCAAACCCCCGATTTGTATGAACAAATCAGTATCAAAGTGAATCAACCCGTCGTGGTTGATTCTACTAAGAATGTGGATTGGATTCGACAGCAACTCATCTCATTGAAATCGACTTCTACGGAGCCGTTTCTGATTTTTTTGCAACGGGATGGACGGGCCGTAATCAACTCTCGGATTCGTAAATATCCGACTCAATCGCCTCATGCATTAATTGCAGATTGGCAAACTCAAATTCAAAAAACGAATCAGTTGTTTGAAGAATTTTCTTACGCCAAAATGAAAGTTCGTTATGAGCAATTGGCGACCGATCCAACAGAAGTTATGCAACAAATTTGTAATCTGTTAGATCTTGAATATCAACCTGAAATGTTGAATTATGCTAATCATGAGCATCATGTCTTGGGAGGCAATGACGGAACTCAATTCCTCGTTGCTCAAGCTCAACGCGATCGCATCCAAACCCCTTTTGTCCAATTATCAGAGCGCAATCGATACTATTACGAAAATCATAGTTCACACATTACGTTAGACCTGCGATGGCAACATGAACTTGATCCAGCGATCGCCCAATTGTTTGAAGACATGGCAGGTCAAGACAATCAAGAATTGCAGTGGGATACGTAGGGATGACGCAAAAAATTGATCTGGTGTTTAGAACGATTGGGGAACGAACTTCGGCGATCGCTCTAGAGTTAGCTATTCAAAATATTCAACCGCATCAAGTTCACATTATTGAAAACATTAAACCGTTTTCTGCCGCAGTCAATCACATGTTGACAATTAATTATGACTGCGATTTTGTTGTGTTTATGGATGCCGATTGTTTGATTTTGGAAGACATGGCTCACTTCCTGCAAAATAATCAGTATCCCTACGTAGATTGCTACGTACTCGACAAATTTAGAGGACATATTCATCAAGGGGTTCACATTACGCGCATTGATTTAGTGCAACACATGAAACAGGTCAAAGTCCCCGAATATGACCTGAAATATGTCTTGCGACCAGAGTCGAGAGTTCGGGCGATCGCTCTGGCAGAACTGAAATTGAGCAAGCAATTTAAGCCCTTCAGAATCTTCCACGATTTCTTTCAGTCCTACACCGACATCTTTGCCAAGATGGCACTGCGCGAACTGCGGAGCCGCACCCATCACACCAAAATTCAACTGACAGCCGCACAACGCTATTGGCAGGAACGAGCCGACGATCTTGATTTTGTTGTTGCTCACCATGCCGTGAAATACACCCATGCGGCGATCGCACCGGATGCTGCTCCAGAGGAGATAGCTGCTTTTATTGCTGAGTTGCCGAACATAGCGGCTATAGAGGTGCCTAAACTCAACTTGCCAGCACAACCTGCACTAACCATGGTAGAGATTGAGGCAAAAGCCAGAAGCCAATGGAATTGGCAGTTATCACGAACCTCCCAAACCAGCCCATCAGAGGTGAATGTCAGACGCGATCGCAAGGTATTTGGCATTGGTTTGAGCCGCACCGGAACTAAAAGCCTGACGGCTGCCCTCTATACGTTAGGGCTTCGCACGATTCACTATCCCGATGATGAAACGACGCTGCGAGAACTGAGCGAGGGCAACTGCAATTTTTCAGTGCTGCAACACTACGACGGCATCACCGATATCACTACCATTCCCTATTACATGCAACTCGATAAGCTGTTTCCTGGAAGCCAGTTCATCTTAACGGTGCGTGACAAACAAGCATGGCTCGACTCCATGGAACGCCATTGGTCGGGTAGACCTGCCTTTGGTGATGAGGATGAAAATCAACTCAACATTGACAAAGAAGTTCACTTGAAGATCCGCCGATTTCTACGCGCAGCGGTTTACGGCTGTTATGAATTCAACGCCGATCGCCTGTCCTACGTCTACGACCTGCACCACAAATTGGTATTGGACTACTTTCGCGATCGCCCAGAGTCCTTATTGGTGCTCAACATCTGCGGAGGACAAGGCTGGGAAGACTTGTGTCAGTTTTTGGGAACCCCCGTGATTGATCAGCCGTTTCCCTACACCAAAAAGCAATCGGCATTGATGGCGTTGATGAGTTAATCGGCTCTGGCTCCCTTCTCCAACGTTGAGAAAAGGGTTGGGGATGAAGGCAATGTAGGATTTATAGGCTTTCTTTGCAATTTTGCGCGATTCTAGTAGATGCTCCTATTTTGGCAAGGGCTATGAACCCCAACACCGTGACCCCAGACGAAACCCTGGATGCTTCTGAAAGCACCACATCACTAACTGCTGAACAGCATCGCCTCAAAATGCAGCGTCGCAAGGAGGTGCAGGAAAAGCGACTGGCAGAACGCAACCTGGAAAAGGGACTCGTGATCGTTCACACTGGAAACGGCAAGGGCAAAACCACGGCCGCCCTGGGAATGGTGTTGCGATCGCTCGGTCATGGCTATCGGGTGGCGATCGTCCAGTTCATTAAAGGTGCGTGGGAACCTGCCGAAAAAGCCGCACTGAGCCACTGGACGGTGAGCCAAAACGGCGCACCCCCGCAGCTAGAGTTTCATGCGATGGGGGAGGGCTTTACCTGGGAGACACAAGATCGCGATCGCGATATTGCCGTAGCTCAAGCCGCATGGCAAAAAGCGTTGACTTATATCAGCAATCCTGAGTTTAAATTGGTTCTGCTTGATGAAATTAATGTTGCTCTCAAGTTGGGTTATTTGCCCGTTGAACAAATCGTGTCAGGTTTAGCCAACAAACCTGCCGATTCTCACGTCATCCTCACAGGCAGAGGTGCCCCGAATGAGTTAATTGAAGTCGCTGATTTGGTCACCGAAATGTCATTGGTGAAGCATCCCTTTCGAGAGCAGGGTGTTAAAGCTCAAGCAGGAATTGAGTTTTAAGGATGAAAATTGGCGGCTTTGAGCATGTGATAAGTAATCAACAACTGCGTCAACGCTAGAGGGTAGCTTTGCAGCATCTCTCCAGTGGTTCCGACCACCTTACCAATAGTGGGGTTACCTTGAAGATTGCAGAATTTGCCCAAATAGGGCACTTCGTTACACAGCACACGTTCCAACTCGATGACCTGCTCCACCGTCGCATGACCATCAATTTGCAGAACATCGACGGGTTTACCCATATCGCGATCGAGTTCTAACCGAATCGCAGACCCTAAATGGTTGCCATCAGCACCGAGAATCGTGCTGAGATCTGGGTGAGGAATCGTCGGTCGCAAAATCAGGCTCGCATTCAGCAACAAATCATTCTGTCCATCATTCTCAGATGGGTAAAAAGTGACAATCACATCTGCCCATTGCCGTTGCGGACGAATGTAAGCTTCCGAGTCGGGTTCCCGCTGACGGAGTTGGTCAAGTACCTGCTCCCGGTTGTAGCCTCGCTTACTCGTGTCACGCTTGATTTTCCAACCTGTCCGCAACTCTTCAGGCGGAGCCAGATACACCTTGACATCATAGCTGTCACGCATCCCACGAGTAGAGTAGCCCAATAGCCCCTCCACGATGACGTATTGGTTCGGTTTGATGTATTCGGGTGGGTCAAACTTGCCTGTGCTGTGGTTATAGATGGGTTTCAGGATGGGTTGCCCAGTTCGCAACAAGCCGAGGTGTTGCTGAATGATGTCGAGATAGTTGCAGTCGGGATGCAGGGCTGAAATGCCTAACTCTGCCCGTTGTTGGCGATCGTAGCGGTGGTAGTCATCGGTACAGATAACAGTCACGTTCTCCTCGCCCAAGACTTGAGCAATTCCTCTGGTGAGTGTCGTTTTTCCAGCGGCACTGTCACCAACAATCCCCAGGATAATTGGGCGATGAACCATGAAGCCTCCTCGATCAAACGGGCATCAGCATAAGAGTGAATAGCCCCAATTATTAGAGGCAATGAGTCGCATTGCAAGGACTTTGCCTCTAATCATTGGGGTTCTGCAATTTTTAGTAATACTTCGATAGATTTAGTAATGTTTGTTTTACGAATCGCTAAACAAAGACTCAAATTCTGTCTTGAGAGCATTGAGATCCGCAAGTCGAGCAACTAGCAGATTTTCTGCACCTGCATCTTCGAGTCGTCGCTTCCAATGACACACCTGGTCAGCATTGTTAAGCCAGAAATGAATCACGGTATCCACAACTTCATCTAACTGCCAACCTCGGCGGCTTGGAACTGTCTCTACAGACTCAATAAATGCATCTAGCGTGCATTGATAAGCACCCAGATATTGAGCACCCGCATGAGACTTTTGCTGTTGTCTCTCCTGTTCATAGCTGAAAAAGGATAAGACGGGTGAAACTCCCACCAGATCGAAGGTGTATTTCATGGCTGTCTCCTAAAATTACTTAAATTTACGGAGTAGATCTCCTGAATAAACTGTTTTTGAATTGCATAAATTGTTGCGTAATTTAACACACAGCCATTTACGCAAAAAGTGTAGTGAATGATGCACTTTAGAGAGTTAAGCGATCGCCAAATTGTTTTCCTATTGAGTAAAGAATTGTACTCTTGTAACTCAAAAAATCAAGAATCAAAACAAACAAATTACATAAAATCTACACAAATCTATCTTGAGATAAAGGGTGAATAAGAGGGGGGAATGGGGAGTAGGGAGTGGGCGAAGTAATAGTGTTTCTAAGGCGATGTGCTACTGAAGAGGGTATGTAAATTAAAGCGTGCCTGTTATCGTTGCCATCTACTCACGCATCAATGGTGGACTACCTTTCAGGTTCACTAAAATGGACTGATACCAATTTGATTTGAAAACACGACACATGCGACCCCTCCCAACCTTTCCTTAGTAAGGCTACTGTGTATACAGATCTCTGCTCTTTTCCAAATAATTGGAGAACCAGGCATTGGGGGAGTTTCCCCCAAACCCCCATTGGGGGACGCCACTGCCTCCCCCAAACCCCCTAGCAGAAGGTGTTTGAGTTAATCCAAGGACGCGCTTCGCATCGGTTCCAAGTCCGGGTGCTGCTGGTCGGGTCAAGCGGTTTGACGAGGGCTCAAAGCCCCCAGGATTGGGGGATTTAGGGGGCTGAGAGGACTTGTGTGTACACGGTAGCCTGAGTAAGGGTAGGTGCCGTAGGCGGTAGGATTCTGTGTAACCATCACAGGCTAAATCAGTATGAGAACCTTTCCTAGTCTGCTAAAGCAGACTTCATCCCATAAGCCCGCACTTTAGTCGCGGGTGGGAGTAGCACGAAGGCAGCGTGGATTTTGAGCGTTGCTGAATGCGGGTACGATTCTCAAAAACTGACCACCGTTGTAAGGGCATTTCGCGAAACGCCCCTACACTCGTAATTGCGACCTCGCTTTCTTCCCTACTCCCCACCCCCTACTCCCTACTCCCTATTCCCCTTATTGAACTTCTTGCAATGGTGGTTCGACGACTGGCACTGGGATTTCCTCCACTTCCGGCAGTTTTTCAGGGGAGAGTTTCACAGGGGCATTGCTACCGCCCAATCGTTTGAGGAGTTGGGGTTTGGGGTCATGTAAGAGATAGATGATGCGATCGCCCGCTTCCCAGGTTTCTAAAGCAGACATTACCTGACACTGACCTTCACGCTCTAACAGCAGGGGTAAAAGATCGCCCGCTTCAATCAGCGACTTCAGGTGTGCCTGCTGTTGCTCTAGTTCTCCTTCTCGCAGCAACGTTTCGCCGAGCTTAACCGCATTATCGGTCAGGTAGCGATTCCACATCTTTAACTGCATCTGCGGCATGAAGGCGGGCTGCACCTTGCTAGCAGCAGCAGGCTGCCCATCACTGGGAAATAGGGCAACCACTCGTGGCGGTTGAAATTCCTCTGAGGCTCGTTGCGCCAAAACCCGATTGACTTCCCCATTGCTGGTCATCGCCAAAAACGTTCCAACACTGGCAAGCCCCGCTCCCTCCAAAACTTCCATATCCAGGGCACTGCTGGCAACAACTCGCATATCTCCCAGCGTTTCTCTGGCAGTGCGACAGGCATCCTGATCGGTGTCGATCAGGACAACCGTTTCGTTGCGATCGCGAAACAGGCGAGCAATCAGCAAACTCAGGGGATTGCAACCGACGATTACCGCTCCGGTAGCTTGCGTAGAGGTGATCCGCAGCAGTTGAGCCACCCAACGCGCTGTCAATCCTTGCAAAAATACCGTGGAGAGAATAGTGAGAAATACCAGGGCTTTGATCGAGTCGCCCCCGTTAATGCCCCGTTGCGTCAACAAAATGGCAAAGAGAGAAGCAACCGAGGCAGACACAATCCCTTTGGGAGCAACCCAGGCAACGAACAGCTTTTGCCGCCAGGTCATGCCACTATTGAGGGTACATAGCCCGATGTTGATGGGGCGGACAACGAACATCAACACGGCTACGGTGAGAACGGCTCCCTGCCCCAGGGCAAACACACTGGCGATCGACAAATCTGCCGCCAGGAGGATAAACAGCACCGACACCGCTAGAATCGTCAACTGGCTTTTGAAGCGTCGCAGAAGCCGTTCTTCTGGCAGAGATGCGGTACGTAATACAATCCCCGCAACGACCGTGGTCATCAATCCGGCTTCACTCCGGATGGACTGGGCAATGCCAAACAGACCCCAGATTCCCGCCAGTACCACTAGATTTTTCAAATCCTCCGAGAGAAATTTGGCGTGCTTGAGAAATAACCCCAGTAGCCATCCTCCCAAAGCTCCGATACTCGCACCAATTCCCAATCGCAGGGTTAGACCTGTCACAACAGACACCGGATCAGCACCGCCATTGAGAATGATATCCAACACAACCACTGCCAGAATCGCCCCCACTGGGTCGATCAACACCCCTTCGCCTTCTAGCAGGGTCGCCACCGATCGCTCCACCTTCACCTGCTTCAGCAAGGGACTAATCACCGTTGGTCCCGTGACCACGACCAGCGAGGCATAAAGAAAGGCGATCGCCCAGGGAAACTCACCCAACCAGTGCGCTGCCATGCCACCCCCGACGAGGGTGATCAGCGTCCCAATCGTGACCAAATTTCGCAAACTGCCGGATACACGGCTCAAATCGCGCAATTGCAGATTTAGCCCACCCTCAAACAGAATCAGCGCAACGGACAGTGCCACCATCACCTCAAGCCCGGTGCCCAAACGTTGGGGATGCAGCACGCCAAATCCATCTGACCCCAGCAAAATGCCAAACAGGAGCAGAAAGACGATGCTCGGAACTTTTAGATAATCTGCCACCACCTGAGCACTGATGCCCGCGATCACGGTGATCACCATTTGCAGCGTTATCTCAAGGGATGCATCCATAGGGTTCGCTGGACAACTGGCTCAGTTGGAGTTCTTAGAAATCAAAGGTTATGGCAATGAGGGGCGATCGCTTTTACAAGTGCGAAAACAGTCCATCAAAAGCAGTCGATATTGCGTCAAGCATACCACTCCCATTCAAGCTTCTCTTCATATATATGTCGCACTCATGGGAAGATATGCTCCCCAAAGGTTAGCGATCGCTCCTTGGGGGGAATTGCTTCGCACCGCCCCTTTTCCTATCCGCCTTAATCTACCGCTCGTCCGTTTGCAAATACAGCGCGATAAATCGCGCCACAACAGGTTCATCCTTTGCCAGTCTCTCTCAGCCACCAAATCAACCCGTCGCGATTTTGGATTTTAGATTTGCGATTTTGGATTTCCCCTTCTCCCTCCACGCTACCGTATACACACAAATCCTCTTAGCCCCTAAATTTCCTAGCTTTGGGGAACTTTGAACCTTTGTCAAAGGTCTTGACTCAACCAAAAACACCCGTACTTGGAAGCGATGCGAAGCGTGCCTTTGGGTTAACCGAAACACCTTCTGCTAGGGAGTTTGGGGGAGGCAGTGGCGTCCCCCAATGGGGGTTTGGGGGAGAATCCCCCATTGCCTGGTTTTCACAATTATTGAAGTAACCATGCACCTAATTCGGAAGGAAGCAGAGATCTGTAATTTGGGTAAGGGTTTGGCAATGCCAAACCCCAACAAAGAACTCCCTAAGCGGAAGGTAACGAGGCTTGCGTCGGAGCATCCGGCATCAACCGACCAATCCCTTGCTTCACCAGGGTTTGCAAGAAAGCAGTGCGCTGATTGTCCTGGAAGACCGCTTTTAGCTTTTGCGTCAGGCGATCGAGTTGGAAGGCGGGTTCTGCTCCTGCTTCAATCAACAAACTCTGCTCCTCAAAATAGGTGATGAGGCTAAGTCCGGCAATCCGGGTGAGGTAGGCAGCACTGATGCCTTGCATTAACCCTCCAGCCACATAGGTGAGGACGTGGCTCTTGAGTAGAGGGGCGATCGCCTGGCTCGACAACTCCACTAAGCCCAGCTTCACCATCAATTCCGCCATATTGCCTGCGACGGTTTTTGCCTGCTCCAGCGAGAAAGGCTGCTGGTAAATCGCGCCCAGATCCATCACGAGTTGGGTATTGATAGCAGCGGTTGCTAATAAATCTAAACTAGGAACCGGGTTGGCAAAGGCAGTAGCGGCGGCGATCCACTGGGATTGCTCGATCAATGGCAGGGCGCGATCGCGACGAATCTGGTTCAGTTCGGTTTGGATAGTGGCTTTCAACGCTTTGGCTTGCCGCATCACGGTTGCCAACACGAGGCGTTGTCCCTCCTGTTGAAGAATTGTGGCGACTCGCTCAGTTAAGCCAGTGAGGTCAGGAGTCGATTGCTCTACCGATTCCTGGAGGCTGCCGTCGGCGGCATAGCGGCGCACTTTGATAGGAGCAGGTTGTGCGGCGATCGCGATGATGTCCTCTGTCGCCATCTGGTTTTGCAGGCGATCGCGCAGGGATTGCAACACTTGCACCCGCTCATCCGGCAGGTATTGGTCTTGCTTGTTAAACACCATCAACACGCGCTGTTGACGGTTAAGCAACTGACTCACCGCTTGAAACTCAGGGTCAGTCAGGTCACCCGCCGTGACAAACAACACTAGATCCACTTTGGAAACTTCGGCAATATCGGTTGCGCCCAAACCCACACTCGATTCTGCTGGAGAAGGGGTAGCGTCCGATGCGGGAGCCTGAGCCATCAGGCGAGCGGCTAATTGATGCGTCAGAGTAGTTTTGCCAACTCCTCTGCCTCCCATAATTGCCAGTCGAGCCTGTTTGCGGTCGAGATTAGCGGTGAGATGGGCAAGTTGTTGGCGCAACCCTGCGATCAGGGCTGTACTATCCGTTCTAGAGTCAGGCAGTTCGGTTTGCAACAGTTGAATTCGCTGTTCAACGCTGGCTAGCTCTTTTTCAACCGAGGGGCGATCGACGGGCAGTGGAGCTACATCCGGCTTAGAAGGTAGCAGTTGTTGCTTAAACCACCAAAAGCCAGAACCCAGGGCGATCGCTGCCCACACAATGCTACCTCCCAGATGGGTTGTACTGGGATGCAAGCTCTCTAAAAGCCACAAACTAAAGGTCAAACCTAAACCGCCAACGAGGATTGGTCGCCGTGTTGCAAACGCCATGAATCGAGCCATCAAAGAACGATACTTCAATTCTCAACTGTAAAGTGGCGATCTGACCCGGTAAGATGTCAATTTTTGAGAAATTTATAGTACAAGGCAGTGAAAGGATAAAGGAGCAGTGAAAGGATAAAGGAGCGGTGGGTGGTGTTCCAAACCTGTTGATAACCTCTGTAAGACCCCCTGTAGTCCCCCTTACCAAGGGGGACGGCGACAGCCGGGGGTTAGTAGCAACAGATCTGAAACACTACCTTCATTTTTTATTTCTTCCTATTCATAGCCCTACACATAGGCATTAGGACATAAGGGGGTGTGGGGCTGCGCCCCCAGCCAGGGGTTCCACCCCTGACCCCGTCCTAACCTTAGTGAGTACTGCTATATCCTTCATCCTTCATCCTTTATCCTTTCCCCCTACTCCCTAAAACAAAAGCTCCAAGTTCAAATGAACTTGGAGCCTTTTAACTTGGTGGCGGGAAGTGGATTTGAACCACTGACCTTCGGGTTATGAGCCCGACGAGCTACCAGGCTGCTCTATCCCGCGTCGCCTCATCTAGTATAGCGAGAGATGTCTAGAAACGACAATCTTTTTTAGAAATCTCTCAAGATTTGGTTGAAATGCTTACAGCAGCGAGAGTTCACCCACGACATCCAGGCGTTTGAACTTACCCAGGGTCATGTAAGTCTCTGCCAAGGTTTCTGCGATCGCCGGAGTAATCCAACCCATCTGCTTCAGCAAGTGAATCGCCACCGCATGTTTTGCTCGTTTTGCGCCATCGGTAACTTTGATAGCTAAGCCTAACCCCTCCCCGACACGGGCAACACACTGTACCCCCTCGGCTCCGGACTTACTAACCAACTCACCCTCCGTCAGTCGCATCAACTCGGTGTCAAATTCGCCGTTACCCGCCACCATTGAGGGATGATGGGTCATGGCGCGAACAATCCGTTCCATATCGAGGTTATCGCCCGATGCGAGTTGAGCGTATAAGGTCGCCATCTGCCCCAACTGCATAAAGTAGGTTGGCGCACCACAATCATCGTGGGCACAGATAAACTCTTCAGCGGGCATTTTGAGCAGGTCAGCCACCTTACTAAGAATTAGCTTTTGAACGGGATGGTTACGTTGCAAGTAGCTATTGAGCGGAAAGTTGCGCTGTTGGCACACCGCCAGCATTCCTGCATGTTTGCCAGAGCAATTGTATTGCAGGGGGCTACTTTTACCTTCAGGGATAGGGCACTGAAGGGCAGACGGATCCACATCGCATCGCCAAAGAATATTAAAGACCTGACGCACCTGTTCAATAGAAGCGTGGTGAGAGCTACAAATCACGGCTAAGTCGCGATCGTTCAGTCCAAAGCGTTCCAGGGTGCCTGTTGTAGTGACGGCTAGTGCCTGAAAGGGTTTTAGTGCGGAGCGAACAAAAGTGGCAGTTTCAGCGTTTCCAGCAACTGATAAAACCCGTCCTCGGTTATCGGAAACCGTTGCCTGAACGTAGTGCTTCGACTCGATAATGCCTTCCCGTAGCAACCGGACTTCCAGCTCTGCGGCTTGCGTGCGTTTTCCCCGTGTCATGTTTTGAAACTTACTAGTGTGCTCCGTGTTCCCATGTGATGCTCCAATTATGACCGGGTGCAGGAGTGGAACCCCTAGCTGAGGGCATAACCCCCCTTTCCCCTTGCCCCAACCGTCTTAACGGTTGCTGTTCGGAGTGAGACAACGGTGGTGACAAAACCCTACTCTATCCCACTTTGTCCTGTTTCCTAAAGAAAATTCCAGACGATCGCCCCAACGCCAAACAATCCCAGAATGATGAGAAAGGTATATTGCAAGCGTTTGAGAATCGGGCGAATTTCGTAGGTGACAATCAGGCGATCGCGTTGGAGCACCTCATCGGGCTTCGTCCAGGTTTGCCCGTCATACCACCCCGACTCTTCATAAAAAATGGTTGCTTCAAACAGACGGTTTCGCACATAAACCCAACCCAAATAGAGTTGCAACAATGCCAATATTGGCAGCACGCAAGCTCCACCCGCCCCACTCAAAACAAAGTGCAGTGGATCTTTTTCCCACGGGAAGCTGATTAACGCCACCGGAGCAGCGACCAACCAGCTGACCAACCAGAGGATCACGATGGGCTTGAGATAACCGCCCCAATCCTGCGTTGCCCAGACATAGAACCAGGATTCCCGCAGGCTTTGATATTCATTTAAAGGTTGCTGTTCAGTCGGAACCGGACAAACAGGGGCAGAAGATTTCATGGCAACGACCAATAAGCACACATGCTAGCTCGACAACATCGTAAACTAACACTTTGCCTGTGGAAAAGGGTGAAACAGGGAGAGGGTGGAGGAGTGGGAGGGGTTGTGCCCACGATCCATCCACCTGACACGTCTATCCTTGCCCACTGGTGAGATTAATTGCGGCAAAAGATGTGCGCTTGGCATGACCCCAAAACGCTTCTAAGTTGTAAAACTCCCGCTCTTCGGGCAAGAAGATGTGGGCAATGACGTCGCCGTAATCGAGCAACACCCAGCTTCCCTCAGTCTGCCCTTCCAGTTGGACAGGTAAACGGTGCAAATTTTCTTCAACGTGGTCTTCAATCGAACGAGCGATCGCCCGCACTTGCACACTCGAAAATCCAGTGGCGATCACAAAATAATCTGCCAAATAAGACACGTCTGAGACATCCAACACCACAATGTCTGCCCCTTTGCGGTCATCCATTGCCTGGGCGATCGCCAGTGCCAGTTGATAGCTGCTCTCTGTAGCGGTTGGCGCGGAAGCCGATTGATTTTGTTTCGCAGCCACAAGGGTTGAAGATGTTGTCTCGATGTTAGAGAAATGGGTCATTAAAGAGAATTTTCCTTGAATAGTGAAACGACACAAAAATTGAACTTAACAATCAACCAACAAAGAATGGGTTCTGATTAAAACGGTGAAACGGTGACATAAACAAACCAATTTCAAAAGCCAATCTAGACATCAACAGCATTAAGCCGAGAGGGAAGAGGGTGGAATGAAATCGGTTTTAGACAGAGTAGAACGGGTGGATTGGTGTAAAAACCAGTTGCGGGTTAAAACGGTGCGTGGATGAATGAGCCGACGAGTCTCCAGGAGATAGCGGAATGAGTAGTCACATGTCATCCAGACGGCTTGTCCTAAGTCCTCGCGGCTGACCTGACGCAACTGCTCTAGCTCGGGGGTGTCTCCCCTGCCAAGTTCGAGAGAGTCTGCCACAAACACGATACAGCTGAGGGCACTCATTCCAGGCTTACCCAGCGTGTGATTGGCGATCGCCTCCAGAATATCGGGATCTGTGATGCCAAACTCTTCTCGCGCCACGATCGCGCTGATATCAGCATGAAGTAAATGAGGGTTGATCTCATCCACCGGATCGAGGGACAAGCCCTCTGATTTTGCCATCTCTAGCAATCGACGCGGCTTAAAATACTTTGCAAGATCATGCATTAAGCCCGCTTGGGCAGCTTTTTCAACATTTTCTTGGTGGAGTTGGGCGAGGGCGATCGCCATCTCTTCCACACCTAAAATGTGTTTGATACGGGATTCGGGAACATTGTCAGCCAACCAATCCAACACGCGCTGACGCAGTGATCCAGATACTTTTCCCATGCAGTTAGCAGCTAAGACTCATAACGATAACGAGTGGGAAGTCCACGAATGCAACATGACTCATTGGTGAGCAGTGGGCTGCTCTAATCTCCTCATTTTAACGTAGGGACTCATTTGCACAAGGGGGTGTAACCGCACCACCCAATAAGGTTGCGATCAGCCCATCAATCATGCGATCGCGGCTGATGGCAAAAAACTCTTTCCCGTGCAACACTTCCTGGCTCAAGATGAAGGCAATCAGGCTCCCAGAGAAGATGCGGGCAGCGATGTCGGGGTCAGGCAGATGAATAGCAGGGTGAGATTTGAAATAGTGACTTAATACAATGTCACCTTTTTGCACGACTTCCCGCATATACAACTGCGCCAACTCCGGAAACCGCCCGGACTCAGCAAAGAGCAGGCGAACGAAGGCGATGTATTCGGGGTCGTCCATGCGTGCCAGAAAAATTTGAGCAATCCGTCGCAGCGTGATGTCTGGCGGTTCTGTAATGGGTAGCTCGCACTCACAGGAGTCATCGTGAACAGAGTCGGGGGTCGATTCTTCAAACTCCATCTGAAAGTGACGCAGCACTAATCGTTCAAACAGAGCAATAAACAAGCCCTCTTTATTTTGGAAGTGGCTATAGATCGTGTGCTTGGAAACGCCCGCTTCGATAGCGATGCGATCCATGCTGGTTTCGGCGTAGCCATGGTGTAAAAAGACCTGCATTGCCCCTTTCAGGATCTGCTCTGGCTTGTCTCTGTCAATCAGTGTTTTTTCAGATGAATTACTTAACATGATGGCGATCGCTAACTGAGGTAGCAGATAGAGGGTTTGTCATTCAAAATGCAGGATGGACTGAGCTGTTATCGATGCGTTAGCAGATATAAAGCAACCAGGGGGTTGGTTAGGTCGGGGTGCAGGGATTCTACCCCTGACTGGAGGCTGCGCCCCCACACTCCCTTGTATTAATTGTCTCGACTGTATTAATTGTCTCGACAGTTGTGATAGACACTCTACAGAGAATATAGAGCCGATCCACACGAAGATATCAAAGTATTGCGCGGCTAATTTGGCACGTTGGCAGGATGCTGTTCTCATCCGGTTGCAGGAGGGAGGTTCAGTAGCAGACATCCTACAATCTCAACTATGAATTTTTGTAGACACAACTGCACTGCACAGTGTAGTTTAAATTTTATAAGAGAAACTGCACTGCACGGTACAGTGCAGTCCCGCAACATTCTACTTTAACGCCACTAATGCCCTGGGAGGGCAATGTTATGAGTATGGGCAAAACGTTGCGCTCCTGGAGGGTTCCAGGAGTCTGGGTCTGGTTAATTCCCTTACTGTTACTGGGTGCAGGGTTTATCGCATTTCGGTCAATCATGTCGGCTCCACAAGAGGCAGAAACGGAAACCGTACAACTGCCACAGCAAGTCACTGTCGCCGCATTGGGACGGTTGGAGCCGGAAGGGGAAGTGATTACGGTGGGAGGTCCGACAAGCGATCGCATCGCTCAGCTTGAGGTAGCCGAGGGAGATTTTGTCGAGCAGGGTGCCATTCTGGCGTATTTAGAAAGTTATGAAGAGCGCAAAGCCGAACGAGACTATGCCGCGAGTCAGTTAGCGGAGGCGCAAACTCGATTGAGAACAGAAACGCAATTCGGTCGAGCCCAGATCCAGGAGGCACAAACCCGCCTACAGCAAGTCGATCGCCCAGAGTTATTTGAGATTGAATCTCAGCAGGCGACGGTGCGGCAATTGGAAGCCGAATTATCCCTGGCTCAAACCGATCTGGGGCGATCGCAGTCCCTCTACGAAGAAGGGGCGATTTCTCGGCAAGAGTTGGACGAGCAGATCACTGAAAATCGTCGGGTCGAGGAGCAACTTAATAGTGCCAAAGCCGAGTTAGTTCGCCTGGAGGCACGCCGCAGCACTAATTTGAGTAATGCTCGTGCTCAGGTGCAGTCCCAACAAGCCAGTTTGCAGCGATCGCAAGCCCAAATTGAGGTCGAGTCTGCGGCTCGCAACCTGCAACTGGCAGAAGCACGCCTCGATCGCACGATTATTCGTGCCCCTCAAGATGGAGAGGTGCTCCGCATTTTGGCTCGTTCTGGCGAGGCAATCAGCGAAGATGGCATTTTGGAACTGGGCAACACCCGCCAAATGTTTGTGGTAGCAGAAGTTTATGAAACCGATGTGCAACGAGTGCGGGTCGGGCAACAAGCAACGATTACCAGTCGCAATGGGGCGTTTGATCAAACGCTGACTGGGCGGGTCGAGCGGATTGGCAGTCAGATCTTCAAGAACAACGTGCTGGATGATGACCCCGCCGCCAACGCCGATGCCCGTATCGTCGAAGTCAAGATTCGGCTGGACAACAGCGACGTAGTAGCGCAACTGACCAACTTACAGGTTGATGTTCGGATTGATGTGGAGTGAGGTATGAGAACTCCACTTGCCCTACTCAATCTGTTGCACGAAAAAACACGCCTGATCGTCGCGATCGCAGGGGTGGCGTTTGCGGTGCTCCTGATCTTTATGAATCTGGGGTTTTTGGGTGCGCTGACCCAGACCACCAGTGAGATCTATAGCAAGATCAACGCTGACATTGTGATGATCTCGCCGCAAACCTTGGAGATTAGCACCAGCAAGACTTTTCCACGCGATCGCCTGTATCAAGTTGCCGGGATAGATGGAGTCGAACAGGTGATGCCCCTGTATGTGGGCTACATGCAATGGCGCAACCCAGAAACTCGCCTCAGTCGTGCTCTGTTTGCCTTTGCGATTAATCCTCGCGACCCCGTGTTTAGCCTGCCTGAGTTGGCTGATCCAGCCACGATTCAGGCGTTGGAACAGCGAGATGCGGTGTTGTTTGATCGGCGATCGCGCCCAGAGTTTGGTCCTCAAACGGTCGGTACAACGACCGAAGTCGAACGTAGACAGGTCAAAATTGTCGGCACCTACACATTGGGTGGCGGTTTTGCCGCTGATGGCACTCTGATTATGAGTGACCAAAACTTTCTCCGCTTTTTTGAACCTCGACAACTCGACCGAATTGATCTGGGGCTGATTCGGCTGCAACCAGGGGTCGATCCAGACAAGATGGTGCAAATGATTCGCGATCGCCTGGGTAACCCAGAAGATGATTCACTGCGCAATCAACGCCCCAATGACGTGTTAGTTCTCACGAAAGAGCAAGTTATTCAACGCGAGCAAACCTATTGGGTAGCGGCTACCTCGATTGGGTTCATCTTTGGTCTAGGGGTGATCGTCTCCTTCATTGTTGGCACTGTAATTGTCTATCAAATTCTCTACACTGATATTGCCGACCACCTGCCTGAATACGCCACCCTCAAGGCAATGGGCTATCGCAGTCGTTACTTGTTTGGAGTCGTTATTCAAGAAGCCGTACTGTTGGCAGTGATGGGCTACATTCCCGGTTTCCTCTTTTCAACGGGGCTATATGAATTAACGACACGCGCAACCAGCGGCAGTCTTCCCATGGCAATGAACTTTGGACGCACTGTGTTTGTGTTGCTGCTGACCATTGCCATGTGCATTGTGTCGGGTTTAATCTCGGTTCGCAAAGTCGTGACGGCTGATCCGGCGGAGGTGTTCTCATGAGACGATTTCGCCGGATTCCCCTCGCCTGGTTAAACCTGACCCACAATCGCCGCAAGTTGGTGACATCGTTGGGGGGCGTTGCCTTTGCTGTACTGTTGATGTTCCTCTTTAGTGGCTTTCAAAACGCCCTGTACGACAGTCAGGTACAACTCTTGACCAGGCTTAATGCCGACATCGTGTTGGTGAGCAAACTGAAATACACCATGTTTGTTCCAGAGTCCTTTGCACGCCGACGGCTCTATCAGGCACAGGCATTTGACGGGGTAGTGGATGCTTACCCGTTGTACACCGCTGATGCCGATTGGAAGAATGCTGAAACGCGCAAAACTCGTGGTGTGCGGGTGTTGGCGTTTAATCCTACTGATCCGGTGTTTTTGTTGCCAGAAGTGCAGGAACAGGTGGATAAATTGCTCATGCCCGACACGGTTATGGTGGATTTGAAAGCTCGTGCTGAGTTGGGTCCAACCACACCCGGAGTCCAGACAGAACTGGCAGAACGACGGGTAACGGTAGTGGGCAACTACACGATGGGCACCGATTTTGCCTCCCAAAATGGCAACGTGATCATGAGTGACCAAAACTTTTTGCGCTACTTTGCCGATCGCGGTCCTGAGGAAGACCCCCGTAGTCTGGGTACAGTAGACATCGGGC
Organism: Oscillatoria sp. FACHB-1407; assembly: GCF_014697545.1. Lineage (GTDB taxonomy): Bacteria > Cyanobacteriota > Cyanobacteriia > Elainellales > Elainellaceae > FACHB-1407. Next base: position 133,037 of record NZ_JACJSA010000010.1, read on the forward strand.
TGATCAAAATTTCACCCGATGCTGATGCCAATGCGATCGCCCAGGCTATGAGGCAACGATTGCCCAAGGATGTGGTGATCTACACCAAGCAGGAATTTGTCAATCAGGAGTTGACCTATTGGCGCGAGAATACCCAAATCGGGTTTGTGTTTACCCTGCTGACCAGCACCAGCTTTATCGTGGGCATCATTCTGGTCTACCAAATTCTCTATACGGACGTTGCCGATCACTGGGCAGAGTATGCCACCCTCAAAGCAATGGGCTATAAAAACATTTTTCTCCTGGGGGTGGTGTTGCAAGAAGCCATCATTCTGTCGGTATTGGGCTTCATTCCAGGGTTTTGCATTAGCTCGTTGCTTTACAGTGCCGCGACTAACGTAACCGGGTTATTGATGCAGATGACGGTCAATCGGGTGCTCACGATGTTTTTGTTGACGTTTGGCATGTGCCTGGTTTCGGGCATGATTGCCGTGCGGAAGGTGCAAGCCACTGACCCAGCGGAGGTGTTTGGATGATAGAAAGCTCTAAGACTGGTGCGATCGCCTCAGCTGATACCGAGTTTGCCGTTCGGGTAAAAAACCTCAACTACTACTATGGGCAGGGCGATCTGCGAAAACAGGCACTCTTTGACCTGACGGTGGATTTCCCCAAAGGACAGATTTGTATCGTTACTGGACCATCCGGTTCCGGTAAAACAACCTTCCTTAGCCTGATTGGGGCACTGCGTACCCTGCACGACGGTAGCCTCAAAGTTATGGGGCACGAACTGGTGGGTATGGGCAATGCTGAACTGGTGCAGGTACGCCGCAACATTGGCTTTATTTTCCAGGCGCACAACCTGTTTGAATCGTTAACCGCCGCTCAAAACGTTGAGATGGCAGTGGAATTGTTGGGAGGCTTCAACAATAAGCGGGAACAGGCGATCGCCATCCTTGAAAAATTGGGCTTAGGACACCGGGTCGATTACAAACCCAACTCGCTGTCAGGTGGACAAAAACAGCGGGTGGCGATCGCCCGTGCTCTGGTCAACCAGCCCAAACTCATCCTGGCAGACGAACCAACCGCCGCGTTAGACAAACAATCCGGGCGTGACGTGGTGACGCTGATGCAAACACTGGCAAAGGAGCAGGGCTGCACCATTTTGATGGTGACGCACGATAACCGAATCCTGGACGTTGCCGATCGCATTCTCAATCTCGTGGATGGCTACATCGAATCCGATACGGATACCAGTGACTACATTAGTAGCCACGACCCCAAGTCGCTCGATCCCCATATGTTTATGATGTAGCGCAAGCCAAAATCCTTGAATCCCAAGGGTGTATCACTCGGAATCCAAAATCTAAAATCCAAAATTGGGCTAGCCCAGTGGCAGGATTCATCCCATCTTTTCCCTGAGGCATAATCAAACTAGTCGGTCTAGTCTTCGCAAACCTTAACATTAGCGAGTCTTCCTATGGCTATTTCCTTCTCCAACCCGGCACAAGAATTGACCTATCAAAAGGTTGCAGAGTACCTCGCCTCCAGTATGTTCAAAAACTCGATGCGAGCACGAACCGATATGCCCCGATTTGACCTACTCTATCAGGGCACAACCTTGATTGAAGTTGACGTGTTGCCGTGGGAAGTACATCCGTGGGAAAACTCAGAACTGGCAACCGTTCGAGCCTCAAGTCACATCACGGTTGGTGATACGAGCGTGGCAGCTGTGACGCATTTTTTGCTAGCTGAAAATCGGAAGATGCGCTTCGGTGCTTTTCAGCTAGACGAATCGGGACAGGTCGTTTTTGCAGACAGCATCCTGGGTGGCGAAAATATGGACTTGCTGGAGCTACAAACCTGTATTTTGTCCGTAGCAGCGATCGCCAATAGCTACAGCGATATCATTGCTCAGAAATTTGCGGGGACAGACCTGGCGATCGCCTCTTAATCTCCCTTTGAAGTCGGAGCCTACAAAGCTCCGGCTTCTTCCGACTTCGATAGATTAAACATCGACTAGATTAAACATCGACGACCGATGGTTCAGACCCCATTGCTTTAGATGCAGTCGTTCCTTTGGGTTTGCCCGTAATCGACGAGAATAAAGCTTCATACCGATTCAAAGCTTGCTCAAAGGCGTAGTGCTCCATAGCGTATTGCCGTCCCTGTTGCCCCAACGTCTCAGCCTTATCAGGATTCTGATACAGGTCAAGCACGGCGTCTGCCAGAGCTTTGGGTTCTTCCGGCGGCACCACTACCCCACCCCTGCTTTGGGTTACGGCTCTGGCTGCCGTCCCCGTCAGTGGAACAGATGCCACGATCGCCCGACCACTCGCCAGAATTACCTGCGTCTTTGAGGGCATGTTGAAGCCGATTACATTCTTTTTCTGCACAATCAGCCCCACATCTGCTGCCGCTAGCATCTCAGGCAGCTTTTCGCGGGGTTGAAAGGGCAGCAGCTTAACATTCGTGGCATTACAGGTTTGGCAATATTCCTCTAATTGCTTGAGAGCTTTTTCTTCTCCAACGATGACAAAGACAATTTCAGGAATGTGACGCAGGTGAGTAGCCGCCTCGATGACCGTTTCTAACCCCTGAGTCAGAGCAATGTTGCCAGAATACAGCGCAATGAATTTGCCCTCTAGCTGATTCGCCCGTCTAAAAGCGTTGTCTGTTTTGGAGAGGGGGCGAATAAAGTTGACATCCACCCAGTTTGGAATGCAAGTTATTTTGTCGGCAGCAATTCCCTTGCCTATCAGGTTTTCGGTAAAGCCATCCGCAATCACACTAATCGTATGAGCCGTACGATAGGCAAATTTCTCTAACGCCTCAAAAACCTTGATAGCTTTTTTGTTGGTAATCAGCCCTACGTGAACTGCCGCTTCGGGGATGATGTCCTGTAAGTTGAGCACCAGAGGGCAGGAGTAAATTGCTCCCAGCAACGCTGCTGGCACACAGACCGGCAATGGAGGAATCGTCAACAGAATCACATCGGGTCGCCACCCTCGTAATGCCTGAACTAAACTGCTGACCACAAAGCTGCCATCCAGCAACATCCGGGCAATTAACCCTGGCTTGGGACGAATCCATACGTAACTGCGTTGCACAATCACACCGTTGCGCTCTTCAGTGATGTACCATTTGCCACGATAGTCATCATAGATCCGTCTTTGTGGGTAGTTGGGCATCCCCGTGATGACTCGAACCTCGTGACCTCGTGCTACCAACCCTTCAGCCAACTCAGTCATGAGCGGGGCAATACCAATTGGCTCTGGGTGATAGTTGTAGGAATAAATTAGGATACGCATAAACTGACAGGGATCAACGTACTAAATAGTGGCAGTTTCAATTAAAGCAATCCCCACTTAACCCACCTTAAAGAGTGAAGTGTCTGCTTTACCATGCATAAAAGGGGCGATCGCACCACGCTCTTGAACCAGTTATATAGCAACCGAAGGGTCGGTTAGGACGGGGTGTAGAGGTTCTAAGCCTGGCTGGGGCTATGCCCTACACTCCCTGGTTTTAACCGTCTCGACAGTTGCTATAGCCGCAGCCACATGCGACGAGGCGGAGGCGAGTCAGGAAGCTTTTCCAGCATCCGGGTTTGCGCCATTGCCTTTGCCTTAAGCGTTCTGATCAAAGCTATATCTAACCATCGCCAGCTAAGTTAGGGCAGACGTTCCACTCAGCATAACAGGAGAATCCCTGTGCGCTGTAAAAGGTGGGTCAAGGATAAAGAACTCTGCTAGGAACGATAACGGGATTTAACCCACCAAAACAGGATTTTCAGAAGTTTTCAGGGAATCTTTAGGGAGGCGTAGCAGTCCATAAAGATTCCACAAACCCTATTTCTAATTTCAGCAATTGACAGGCTATCGAGTGACTTGAAAGCCTCGTAACCCCTCTGGTGATTCAAATTCGACCAGGACAGTATCAACCGATGCCGTGGGGGGTCCCTTGTGGCACCACTGAATCATCTCCTCCACCACATCGGCAGGTCCCTCAAACACGGCTTCAACCCGTCCGTCCCTCAAATTACGCACCCACCCGTTCAGCTTGAGCAAGGTTGCAGTATCCCAGGTTGAAGCTCGATAACCCACTCCTTGAACTTTTCCTGAAATCCAGGCGTGAGCACGTACTCGGTTTTGGGTATGTTCTACCTTAATGTTTGTCATAGCAAAACTGAGTCCTCCAGCAGTTGCTATAGAGTGCAATCAGAACATAAAAAGAACATAAAGGATTTGGGATTTGGGGACTGAATTTTTGTAAACTCCTGTAAAGAGATAAGTATAAATACTCAATTAAAAGGCTCTCACTGTTTAGCCATGGGGGGCTGGTAATTTTGTCCGAATACCGTTTGATATGCACAAAATCAGCGTTCAAGAATTATTAGCTGAATATACACAAGGTCAGCGTGACTTTTGCGAGGTTGATTTAAGTGAAGCCAATTTATTTGAATGCAACCTACAAGATATTAATTTACAGGGAAGCGATCTGCGGCAAGCCTATCTACCTTATGCCAATTTCAGCCGAGCCAATCTGCAACAGGCAACCCTCCAGGGAGCACAGTTAGGAAACATTCGACTCATATCGGCAAATCTAGTAGAGGCAGATCTCGTCAACGCTAATTTATCACGGGCTGACCTTTGTGGCTGCAATTTAGCAGGAGCCAACTTATCAGGAGCCGATCTACAAGGGGCTGATTTGCGATATTCCAACCTGAGTGAGGCCAACTTAACAGGGGCTAATTTGGGAGGGGCTAATTTGGAGCGGGCAACTTTTACCCGTGCTAATTTAAGCCAGTGCAATTTGTTTCGGGCGCAATCGGTCAATGTGGATGACGCCATTTGGGATGACACAACGATTTTTCCCGATGGTTATCGCCGCACCTGAGGGACAACCTCAGGAAGGGATGCGCTTCGTCACGTCCCTTCCTTGACCTCATGCGAAATTAGAACAGATTTAAATCGGTCACGGCTCCAACACTGCTAGAGGAAACCAACTTGGCATATTTGGCTAAGATGCCTTTGGTGTAACGGGGTTGGGGAGGTTGCCACTGGGCACGACGTTGTGCCAACTCTTCATCAGAGATGTTGACCTGTAACAAGCGAGCATCCGCATCGATCGTGATACTGTCGCCTTCTTGAACGAGAGCGATCGCCCCACCCACAAATGCCTCTGGCGCAACATGACCGACGACCATGCCATAGGTGCCCCCGGAAAAGCGTCCATCGGTGATCAACCCAACAGAGTCACCCAGTCCTGCACCAATGATGGCTGAGGTTGGAGCTAACATCTCCCGCATTCCGGGACCCCCTTTGGGTCCCTCGTAGCGAATCACAATCACATCACCGGGGTTAATTTGCTTTGCCAGGATTGCTACCAGACAATCTTCTTCTGACTCAAACACCCTGGCAGGCCCAGTGATGCTGCGGTTTTTAATCCCGGTGAGTTTGGCAACCGACCCCTCAGTGGCAAGATTGCCGCGCAAAATACCCAGGTGACCTTGAGGATACATAGGCTTGTTAAAAGGACGAATCACATCCTGATCGGGGCGAGGCTCCGAAGGGATATCGGCTAATAGCTCAGCAATCGTCTCTCCCGTAATCGTGATGCAATCGCCATGCAACAGACCATTGACCAGCAACATCTTCATCACCTGGGGAATGCCGCCTGCCTGATGCAGATCGGTCGCGACATAGCGTCCAGAAGGCTTGAGATCGCACAAAACTGGCACACGAGCACGAATGGTTTCAAAGTCATCCAGCGTCAACTCAACCCCTGCGGCATGGGCGATCGCCAAAAAGTGGAGGACAGCATTTGTCGATCCCCCGACTGCCATGATCACGGCGATCGCGTTTTCAATGGACTTGCGCGTAATGATTTGTCGGGGCAGCAGTTGCTTTTTGATCGCTTCTAACAGCACATATCCAGACTTTTCAGCACTCTCGGCTTTTTCCGTATCCTCTGCTGCCATCGTGGAGGAATACATTAAGCTCATGCCCATTGCCTCAAATGCGGAAGACATGGTGTTGGCGGTATACATTCCACCACACGAACCTGCCCCCGGACAGGAATGTCGCTCGACTTCAATCAACGTTTTGTCATCAATTTTGCCTGCGCTGTATTGCCCTACCGCTTCAAAGGCACTAACAACCGTTAAGTCTTGACCATTGTAATGTCCGGGCTTGATCGTGCCGCCATACACAAAGATGGCAGGAATGTTCATCCGGGCGATCGCGATCATGGCTCCGGGCATGTTCTTGTCACAACCGCCAATCGCCAACACACCGTCCATGCTCTGGGCATTGCACGCCGTTTCGATCGAATCAGCAATCACCTCCCGCGACACCAGCGAATATTTCATTCCCTCGGTGCCCATGGAGATGCCATCGCTGACGGTAATCGTGCCAAATAGCTGGGGCATTCCGCCCGATGTGCGAACTCCTACCTCAGCCACACTTGCCAGACGGTTGATCCCCATGTTGCAAGGGGTAATCGTGCTATAACCGCTGGCGATTCCCACAATCGGCTTGGTAAAGTCTTCGTCTTTAAACCCAACTGCTCTTAACATGGCTCGGTTGGGAGTACGTTGCACACCTTGGGTTACAGCTTGACTTCTAAGGTTCTCAGGCATCCTTTCTTCCTTCTATGTTCTGATCTGTTACAGTTATTAGCCATCAGGTGTCAAATATCACTCGCTGGGTAAGATGACCCTTACGACTGGAGTCTGAAATTCAGTGAGTCACGTCCCGGTTCTACCCAATTCACCCATCAACTGCCATTTGCCAACATCATGGGGCGATCGCAAAAGCAATTTTAACGGGTGAATTTGATTCACCGTCCTAACTAGTTCACTAGCCACTACAATAAATAACTTCACTGCTAATCATGATTCTCTCAGAATGCATGACTATTTCACTATTTCCTAAACGCCTCTGATAGGAGTCGTAACATTGCCAATAAAACCTCCTGACCAAGACAATTTACAACTGTAAATCCCAGAGTTAGAAGCTGATTTGCTGATAAATAAACACCTGGGGAACTTTAAGTGCAAAACGGATTATTAAAACTAACTGAGAGAACATTAATCATGGATGCTGACGAGCTGCTAAGGCAATATGCAGCGGGGGTAAGAGACTTCCGAGAAGCCAATTTGGTTGGCATTGACCTGAGTGGCAAAACTCTGAGAGAGGTGAACTTTAGAGGTGCAAATCTGAGTAAAGCGAATCTAATCGGCACAGATCTAACCGCTGCTAATTTTCGAGAGGCGCGTTTGATCGGGGCTGATCTGAATCAAGCGACCCTGATCGAAACGAATTTTATTGGGGCTGATTTAAGTCAGGCTCTGTTGTGTGAAGCTGACCTGACAGAGGCAGGATTACGAGGTACCAAATTAATTGCAACTGATTTGCGAGGAGCCACACTCATTGAAGCCAACCTGGCAGAATCTAGCCTCAACCGGGCACGGCTCATAGAGGCAAACCTGAATGAAGCCAGCCTGAATCGTGCAAAATTAATTGCCGCCGATCTAACACGGGCAATCTTAGATGGGTCAAATATGACAAACGCGATCTTTAGCGAAGCCATCTTAGAAGGAGCAACCCTCGTTAATGCCATCATGCATGGGGTTAGTTTTGAAGAAGCCGATCTGCGAGATGCCGATCTGAGCCGCGCCAAGATCGTGGGTGGTAATTTGATTAATGCTAATCTCAACCGAGCTAACGTCAGAGGCGCAAACCTCAGTTGGACATCGCTACGAGGAGCTAATTTGCGAAAAGCAAACCTTTATCGCACCAAATTTAGCTGGGCAAATTTGAGTGAAGCGGATTTAACAGAAGCCGTCATGATTAACGCCAATCTCAATCAAGCCAATCTTCACAACAGCAACTTAACGGGAGCCATCATGCCTGACGGCTCAACCCATGAGTAATTTTGTCAGGCACTTAGGGGCAGAGTTTAGCAAGGTAATGCGTGGACTTTGGCGCAGGTTCAGTCGCTAACATCCTTAAAATCCTCTTGTGAATTTGCAGAATCTTTACATTCCCAAAAATGATCCATGCGGGATGTTTAAGCAGGAGTTGGGTTTTTCTAAATATCTTCGGCTATTCTGGTGCTGAGAGATTCTGGTGTCGTCATGCTAAAAACTGCTCGTTCCATTGCAATGTTGAGTCCTCTGCTGTTCCTGACAGCCCCCTTCTCCCAGGCTGCACAGGCTCAAGAACCACCACAAAGTATTCCTGTGGTGGTTGACCCTACGGTCGTGACTCCTGGTATTTGTGGTCAGATCCATGGCTTGTCGGGGCGATCGGTCATTTTGCCGAGTGGTGAGTTCGTTCGCTTGGTCGATTACTGCACCACTGTAGGAACCTCCATTACAGCTGTCAGTTTTGAAGGGGAAGAATTTTGGCAGGCGTTCCTCATCGCAGCCAGTCCTGAAGCCCTGCGATATGCAGAATCCGTTGGGCGGGATGAGGTTGTCTCCTACGGCGCAACTATTTGTCCTGTTTTGAACAGTGGCACGAGTATGCAGGAATTGCGAGAGGTTCAAGCCGAAGGGGATTTGCCTGTTGCCTTCGATGCAGCGGTAAACGTCGCAGCGGTGAATACGTATTGTCCTCAATACCAATCTCAACTGGGACGAAACTAATTGAGGGGTTCGGCATGTCGCTGTCCCAATTGGATTAAGGAGAAAAGGTTTTACCCTCTCTCCAGCTAACGCCGTCTGACAAAGCGGGCGAGTTGTTGTAGGGCAGGAATGCCAAGGTAATAGCTGCATCCCAGCCAGAAGCTAAACACAATACCCAGCAACCCAAAGAAGGCGATCGCTGACCAACACATTGCCTCCGTAGGAATAAAGCTTCTTGCAGTTTGCAGTAGGTAAATCAGGTCACCCGGTTTCCAGATCTGAGCCTGCATCAACGCCGAGAAGGTCATGGAGGTTCCCAGCGTGGCGATCGCAGCTTGAATCAGCAGATTACCCCGTGCTCCCAATGCCATCACCATCCCGATCGCAATCGCCGCTGTACACCGCGTGATCCCAATGGAGCCATCGCTGCCAACCACTCCCCACTGCCAGGTCAACCAGGCGATCGCATACACTAGCCCACCCAGAGCCCGTTGTCGCCACAACAGTTGTTGGGTTTCCAAGTTTTGGGTTTGAGTCAATCCCCAGGCAGTGCCCACGCCTGCAAAGGTGAAGACAATCATGGCAGGCTTCACCACAAGTGGCATATCCGGGGATGTCAGTTGTTGGGCAAAGAAGACTGTTAAATAGGGGGATAGGGGTGACCAATACACCACCCAAAATCCCACTGCACCCGCAAGACCACCCCCAATGCAGGCATAGACCATCGCCCGAAACAAGATCACGACTACCTGCACTACCCATTCCCAGGCTTGGTCAGTTGCAGCGATCGCCCCTGACATACGGGTTCTTAAGGTTTCAGGCTCAGGACGATAGCTCATCAGGTTTTGAGGATGCGGGTCCTCCCGATATCGTCCGCCGGTTGTCGGAGTGGATGAGGGTTTGACTCGCGCCCCACCCGATGAATTGCCACTGCGGTTATAGACTCCACCACTGGAATTGGAATTGTAAGACCTGGATTTTGACTTGGTTGCAGTCCGAGCAACCGCAACCAACCTGCCGCTCCCACCCGTTGACGCTATCCCCCTGGAGTGCCCCGACGAGTGACCACTCGACGGATTTCCTCTGGGGCGTGATCCGGCTGATAAACCCGAACTGGGGGGAGGTGGCGAGGGAGGAGTCGAAATTGGTGGCGGAGTCGCAGAAGCTTTTGTGGGGATGCGATTTAACTCATCCAAAATGTCAGTCGCTGTGTGCAGACGCAAACGCATGTCTTTTTGCACGAGGCGATCGAGCAAATTAGCAAAGGCAGGTTGCACTTGAGTTCGTTGTCGCCATTGCAATACCCCAGTTTCATCCTCCAGCGTGATGGGATGCCGCCCTGTGAGCAAATGAATGCAAATTCGCCCCAACGCATAAAAGTCAGCACTAGGTCCGATTGACTGTCCTCGCACCTGCTCTGGAGGGTTGTAGCCACCCGACAGAGGTTGAGTAGAGTCCTGAGAAAAGATGGGCTTGGGAAACCCCATATCCGCGATCGCAATTTGTTGGTTTCCCTGCCGCAGCACCAAACTAGAAGGCTTTAAATCACGATGCAACAATCGGCGACTGTGGAGTTTTTGCAAAATCAGCACCGTTTGCCGCAACCAATTCACGACCCACGCTTCTGGACAGCCTTGAGGATATTTGGCAATAACATCCTGCAAACTCGGTCCCTCAACCTTTTCCATCACCAGACAAGGGAGAGCCGAGGGGGGCTGCTGAATCGGAATTTGAAAATAGGCAGGAGCTTCGATCTTTGGCAATCCCCGATGATGCAGACTGCTAAGAGCAGTAGCCTCTCGTTCAAAAATCTCTTGGGCTTTAGGAGCGATCGCCACTAACAAGCGCATGATTTTCTCGGTGCCCGTCTCCGAATCGTAAACCAGATAAAGATGAACGCTGTGACCCTTTTCTAACCGCTGCATTGGAATGTAACGATTGTGCAGGCGCAACGTCGTGTCACACTGGCGACAATGTAAATCGCTCCATTGCTGAGGATACGGGCGAGGGCAATGGGGGTTGATACAATGTGCCACATCGGAGGGGGCAGGAGGCACGGGCATCACACAAGCTCCTAAGCAGAAGATGAGTTTAGTGTTGAGCCACATAGCAGCACGAAGACGGGCGAGAGTGAACCCCCACCTGGGGGTTAAAACCTCTGCACCCTGTCTCAACAGTCATCTACCGCTGTAGAATGTCCCAACACAATTTAGACTTGATTGATACTTCAAGCTCAAATTGCCCAATTCGGAAACTACGGTATCAAAATTTTTGCAAACAGATTGGAGGCGTTTTTTCAAACGCCCCAATTTTACACATGCTTATTGATCTCAAGTCGGCGGAACCCATCCGCCGAGGGTAGCTCACCCCCCTGTTAGAGAAACCTATCTCTCCCAGACTGGGGGCTATGCAGCATGAACCGAGGCAATTCACAGCAATCAAATGCTGGTGAGTTGCGTCCAGTAGCGATCGTACAGGTCAGTCGCATCACCCACAGGAGCAATTCCCTCGCACTTACTCAAAATTGCCTCATCAGGAAACAGGTTCTTGTCGGCTTTGAGTTCAGCAGGCAGGAGATCGATCGCGGCTTTGCTAGCTGTTGCAAATTTCAACCGTTCTACAGTCCGTGCGGCGTTGCTCGGCTCCAGCATAAAGTTAATCCAGGCGTAGGCAGCATCGGGGTTAGGTGCTGTCTTTGGAATTGCCATCGTATCTGTCCAGATCGAGGAACCACTCGCAGGGATCACATAATTCAGCCTGGGATCCTCTTCCATCGTGGTGATTGCATCCACCGAATATCCCATCGCAACGACCAAATCACCCGTCAACAACTGGTCACGCCAGCCATCGGTGGTGAAGTTTGTAATCGCTGGTTTTAACTCCAGAAGCTTGTTATACGCTGCCTCAATTTCTTGAGGATTTGTGGAGTTATAGGAGTAGCCGAGCGATCGCAAGGTAGCCCCCATCACCTCACGTACATCGTTAAACAACGTGATCCGGCGAGACAGTTGGTCGCGGTTGTCCCAAAGATAATTCCAATCCGTTGGAGGTGGGTTTACCTGCTCAGTGTTGTAGACCAGACCCGTCGTTCCCCAACTGGCAGGAACGCTATGGGCATTGTTGGGGTCATACACCGGATTTTTGAACTTATCCAGCAGGACATCCAACCCTTGTAGACGAGACTGGTCTAATTCAACCAGCATGTCCAACTCCACCATCTGCTGCACCATGTAATCTGACGGGTAGATGATGCTGTAATTATTGCCACCCCCCGCTTGCAGCTTTGCCAGCATGGTCTCGTTAGAGTCAAAAATGTCAACAATGACTTTGATCCCCGTTGCTTCAGCAAAATTGCTTAATAATTCGTCATCCGAATATCCTGCCCAAGAGTAGACGTACAGCGTGTCTGAAGGGGTGCCTCCTCCATTCGTGCCCGCTTGCACATCTGTGATTCCACGCCGACAACTCGAAAGGGCAATGCCAGCCAGTGCTGCCCCTGAAACCTGCAAAAAGCGTCGTCTGGTTTTTGAGCTGAAGTGCCATGGCTGAGAAGACGACCCAGACCTCAGAGCGTTCATAGTAAGTTTTGACTCCTTGACTGTGACCCCACACTAATTATCCATGGGTTGATACTCAAATGGGGCACTTGGAAGCTGAAAATGTTGTTAAAAGCACGGTTTGCTTAACTACTCTATGCAACGGCTGGATTCCTGATTAAATCAGTGATCCCCGCATTTAATCGTTCAAGAACTAAATTTAGACTCTATGCAATCAGGCCGTACAAATCTTTGAAGCTTTGCTGATCTAATCTTATAAACTTCGTACAGGCGGTTCACGAACCGCCTCTGCCACCGGAACTGCTGTACAGAAATCATATTCAGCTTTGATCCGCTGTGATCTCCCCCATGTCATATTCGCTAATCCCTGTCCGATACGGATTTTCTCAGATCATCCGGATGACGGCTTTAAACATCAGAGCTTTAAAGATGTCTGAGCCAATTGAAGATATTGTGCAGCTTTTTAGATAAGGAATAGTCACTGGGTAGCGTGTAGGAGTATAGTGGATGGGTTCTATGTACTACCCTATCCTGGACTCTCCATCTAAAGGCTCTACAGTCACCTTGTAAGGTGACCCAAACGTAGGAGGTTTTTACCTGCGAAGTGGGGAATCCTAGAAATTAAGAGCACCACAATTTGATTCGTTTACCTTCGCTACATTCATCAACACCTTTCACTTAGGAAAGACCAATGAGAGATTTCGTTCTAGATGCCCCAAACAGCGATCGCTACACTTACTTTGTGGCGTATTTTGGGAAAAACTATCAATGTCAAACCGGGTTGCTCTACGTTCAGCACAATTTCAACGACTCCATTCAGGATTTGCATGTCTCGATTAGAGAGCGAATTAACGATGTGCTAGGCGAAGAGACATCCTCCTGTTATCACATTCTGGCATTAGCTTCGCCTGAGCCCATGCCTTGCGGAGCCACTAACTAGTCCTAATCCATCCCATAAATCCGTTCCAGCAGGTTACATCAATGACTCAAAGGCTGTCTAACCTGCTGGCAACTATCATCCATATCTAAAAAATTCGGCATTGCTGAATGCAGGTGTGATTTTTGAAAAAGCACTACTGCTATAGGGCGTTTTGCGGAACGCCCCTACGAAATTAATACATTTACGTTTTAAGGCAAGTAGACTTAACTTGCCTTAGACAAACCTTAAATTTCAGATAACACAAATACTCAACTCGATATGATTCCCTATTTTAGGGATGCTAAGTGTTGAAGAGGTCATGACGAAGTTATCAGTGCTAAACATTTACTGATTATTCAACTGATTGTGGTCGTGATTATCTCCTAGCTTTTTAGAAATATCCTGTCCCTGGATCAAGCTAATTTTTAGACAACGCTCTAAAAACTCCCGGTATTGTGTGCATTCGATGTAATCGAGTGCCAGAGATTGTTCTAGCATTTTAATGTTATGAAAAGTCCGGAAAAGGTTGGGATTCCACAGAACCAACTCCAATGGAGAAAAGAAGAGTTGACAGATGTATTGACGCAAGGGAAATCGCAGCTTGGGGGATACTGATTCTGTGGACATTGTGAGGCTCTCCTAGAGTAGGCGTTACTTGAATTTTAAGAAATAGATTGAGAGGAAAATGTGAGGGAAAAAAGAAAAAGTAAAGCTAAATGATGTTATAGATGTGAAGTGTTTTTGAAGTTATTCCTATCCTGACTGTTCAAAGGAATGAGAGTTTCCGAATTCACGGATGACAGTTCATTGTTTTCAGTCAGTTGAGGTATTTCCAACCATTCAAAGCTGATTGATGTGCCTATTTATAAAATGCCCAGTTCAGGGACAGAGAAATTCAAAAAGCCGCGATTTCATCTTTAAATAAACTTTAAGCCTGGTATCTCAGCTGCTTCAGTAGTTCTTCGGTGGAGTCGGCGATTTCAACGTGAAAACATGGGTTTAGAACTTCAGTTCCTTATGTTTCTAGTCAGATCTGCTGAGACATTCCACGGAAAATCTCACACGTTTCATTGAAACTGCAACAGAACCGACGCAGGCTTGGTTGGGGCAAGTCCCTTTTGAGCTTTGTGATGCCCACAGGATGTAGTGGTCATCGGTTTAGCTGGCGATCAACTTAGCTGGCGATCAACAAATGAGGTAGAAAAATATCATGGTGCACATACAACCCTACTCACACGAATTTCAGAATCAACTGATTGCGTTGATTTTGGATATTCAACAAAAGGAATTTTCGATTCCTATTACACTGACCGACCAACCAGACCTACTTAATATTCCTCAGGTCTATCAGCAGGGTCAGGGCAATTTTTGGATTGCGTTAGACGCAGATCAAGTCATTGGGACGATCGCCCTACTGGATATTGGAGGCAATCAAGGGGCGTTACGCAAAATGTTTGTCCACAAGGACTATCGCGGCAAACACATCGGTTGTGGGCAACAACTGCTCAACAGGCTATTGCGGGAAGCCTCGTTGCAGGGGATCACAACCATTTATTTGGGTACCACTGAGTTTTTTAAGGCAGCCCACCGCTTTTATGAGAAGAATGGGTTTGTCGAAATTGCGCAATCCCAATTACCCGCCCACTTTCCGCTAGTTGGGGTAGATACCAAGTTTTATCAATATCAGGTCACTGCCCCAATCGTTGGCGCATCTGTTGCCGTAGTTTGAGGGCATCTTGATAGTCTGGCTGAAGCTGAATAGCGCGTTCAACCGAAGCGATCGCCTCATCAAATTGGCGTAGATTCCACAAGACGGCTCCCCGGTTGTTCCAGGCTTCTGCCAGATTGGGATTGTGGCGTGTTGCCTGTTCAAAAGCTTCTGCGGCTTCTGGCAATCGCTTTAACTGATAAAGGGTTGTTCCTTTATTGCTCCAAGCTTCCGCAAAATCAGGTCGTAAGTCAGTCGCCTTGTTATACAGTGCCAGTGCATTTTCATATTGCCGCTGTTGTTCCAGGGCATATCCCTTACTCCAAAAGGCTTCTGGGTAATCGGGCTGAAGTTTGAGAGCCATATCACACGCGGCGATCGCCTCTGCAAATTTCGCCAGAGCGTTGAGACTATAACACTTCCCCCAGTGTGCTTTTGCCTGGTTAGCATCAATCGTAAGGGCTTGATCATAGAGGGCGATCGCCCCTGAAAAATCCTTGTCTTGTCGCTGTTGATCTGCTCTGGCTATCAGTTGAGTAGCTTCAGTCGAGGACTGCAACAGGGGTGAAATCCCAGAACTGGCGATCGGTATCGTGGTCACAGGTGGGGCGTCGCTCTGCAAAAAAATCCCTGGTCTGACAAAAAACGCAGCGATCGCCAGCACAGCTAATCCCGTCAGCGATAGAGGTAAGGGCTTAAGCACAGACGCTTGCGATAGGCTCTGTCCCGGACTTCTAGAGAATGACCGCCGGGGCTGACTCAGACCGGGTAACGCAGGGGGACGGGAAAGCTTCTGAGTGCGAGTATGACGCAGAGGAACCGTAACCCGACGACTGAGGGTAGGAGGCAGAGCCGAAGGAGTCAACGTTGGCTCCCACGAGACTGTGCTGGCTTGAGGCAAAGTTGAGACGATGGTGGGAGGAGTAGGTTCAGGAGCAGGAGCAATATCAGCTTGAGTCGGAACAGTCGGAGGTGACTCAATGGCAATTTGAATAGTTGAGATCTGAGAAAGGGACTCTAACGCTTCAATGGCAGAAGAGTACCGCGTGCGGAAGTCATAGCGCACCATTTTCTCTAGCACATCTGCCAAGTCTGGGTTGAGATTTGGCAGGAGATGCCGCCATTGAATCTCCCCAGTTTTGGGATCTTCTGCCAGTAATTTCGGGGTTGTGCCGATCAGAGCTTGAATCCCAATCATGCCAACAGCATAAATGTCACTGCTAAATCGAGGATTGCCAGCAATCTGCTCGTTGGGCATGTAACCATGTGTACCAATGGAAATCGTTTGGGTTGGTTTGGAGTTGGGATCAACCAGTTGAGTGCGAGCAAGTTTCACTGCACCAAAATCAATCAACACGACCTTATGGTCATGGTGCCGTCGGATCAAATTTGCGGGTTTGATATCGCGATGAATCACCCCTTTTTGATGCACGAAGGATAAAACGCTCAGAATATCTTTGAGTAGAGCAATCACCCGTGCCTCTGACCAGGGTTTGCCTGCGGCTAACTCATGATTTAGAGGCTGCCCAACAATGAGTTCTTGAGCCAGGTAGAAGTCATCTGCTTCTTCAAAGTGCGCTAACAATCGCGGAATTTGGTCGTGATCCCCCAGTTGGTAGAGCACCTTTGCTTCACTCTCGAAGAGGCGACGAGCGATTTGCAAATTGTGAGCATCAGTAGACTGGGGTTGAAGGCGTTTAATGACGCAACGAGGATGCCCTGGCAGATGGAGATCTTCTGCCAGAAATGTCTGCCCGAAGCCACCTGCTCCAAGCTGTCCAATAATTTTGTAGCGTCCTCCCAAAAGGGTTTTGGGGGTAGCTGATCGAAATAAACTTAAGAAGTTCACAGACCTACTCCCCGATGCCTCTGATATGTTTAATAAGTTATTGTTCCGTGCTCGATAGTTTTAACAGGTGAACTACGTTCGTAAATTGCACTTGCGGAGTCATAACAGGTGCTATTCAGCAGACTAGCTTGAATCATTCGTTATGCATCTATAGCGAGGGGAATATTTTGAGGTAAATTAGGTCGTTTTTTATAGTTCATTAGCCAGATCGAATTTTATAAAAACCATCTCTCCTAAGAGACGTTCAGTTGCTCGATTCTGTGCCAGTGACTTCTAACTCCAAAGAGTCATTTGCTTTCTTATAATGCTCCTCCTGTAGATAGGCTTTGAGTTTTTTATTAACCTGAATTCGAGATCAAGATGGCGGTGATGAACACTGTAGCTATACGAACACAACTGATCGATATCGGTTCAACAAACCTTTGATTTCCAGTAGTCCGCGAAGGCAAACTTCGTCGTGATAGCCGCAGATTCAGTCGCTGCGTACTCTACTGGATTCCAAGTATGGGCAGATTAGAGTTGAAGCAGGAGCAGAGCTATGTCCCAGTCTAGTTCGCTTCCTGAAATCTGTCCTAACCACCCTTTGAATTGCTATAGCAGAGCTTTAGCAAGACGCTGCACCCCTTCGTCAATCTCAGGTTCACTGAGTTGAGCGTAGCCAAAAATCAGCTCTCGCTGACGTTTATCCATGAGATAGCAAGGTTGGGCGGAGATGATTCCCACTCCTATCTGAGTTGCTCGTTGCAAAATTTCAGCATCGCTAAGCGGAATATGCAACCGTACCATCAGATGAATTCCGGCGTTTTCACCCACAATCGTTAGTTTGTCTCCAAAATGGGTGGTGAGTGCCTGGACAAGGGTCTGTCGCCGCTGGTCATATAGCGTCCTCATGCGGCGAATATGCCGCTCTAGATGACCTTCGTTAATGAAGTCGGTGAGGATGGCTTGTTCAAGGAGGGGAGATTGGCGATCGCTCAACCACTTTGCCTGAATCACCAGATCAACCAGACTGGGAGGAACCACGAGATACCCAATTCTCAGAGCGGGAAATAACACTTTTGAAAAGGTGCCGACGTAGAGAACTGAATGGCTCTGGTCTAGCCCCTGGAGTGCGGGAATCGGACGATTATCTTGAGAACCCTGCAATCGCCCACCATAGCGGTATTCGCTGTCATAATCATCTTCGAGGATCAGGGCACCTGTTTTTTGTGCCCAGGTTAACAACTCCAACCGCCGAGTCAGTGACAACACGGCACCCGTCGGAAATTGGTGGGATGGAGTGACATAGACCAGCTTGGCATCGGTGACTGATTCTAATGCTTTGACAATCAATCCCTGTTCATCAACAGGAGCAGGATGTAGCGTCGCCCCATACCCTAAAAAGACGCGCCGTGCTCCCAGATAACCGGGGTTCTCCAGAATAACGCGATCGCCCCTGTCCACCAATAAACGAGTGACTAAATCCAATGCCTGTTGGGAGCCATTGACGATCACCACCTGTCGGGGATCGCATTGCACCGCCCGAATACGTGCCAGATAGTGGGCGATCGCCTCCCTCAACGGCATATACCCCCCAGAATCACTGGCATAGTCCAATAACTCAAATTGATAACGACAATGGCGGGAAACCAGCCTGCGCCACAACTCCATCGGAAACTGCTCTAACGCTGGACGACCATAGCCAAAGTCGATGGAAGCCATCCGACTGGGCGGACGGCTCAGATCTGGTGAAGACAAACTCTTGCCATAGGTCGAGAGAGCGATCGCCGGAGTAGGTTTATCGTCGGTTGGCTCTACGGGGCGTGATTGCAACAAGTCATCGGGCAACTCTGCGCAAACAAATGTGCCAGAGCCAACGATTGTCTCTAAATAGCCCTCACTGAGTAACTGGTCGTAACTCAGCGTAACGGTGGCACGTGAAATTCCCAGGGACTTTGCCAGCGCACGAGTCGAAGGAATCTGCTGTTTAGGCAACAGTCGCCCGGTGAGAATCGCTCGCCTCAACTCCTCGTAGAGTTGACGATGCAGGGGGAGAACCGCATGGGGATCAAGGGCGATCGCAAAATCCATTAGGAGTGGGAATGGGGAGTGGAGGGGTGGAGGAGTGGGGAACTATCCCAGAGAACAGGATGAAGGATGAAGTGGACTGGTACTTAATGACAAAAGTGGCACTTGTACAAGACCACTTCTCATTATTACGCTAACAGTGTAATTTGCAATGCTCAACCGCCCAGTTAAATAACCAAGACGCTATGAGTTCTTCAGATTCCCAAGTTTTGACGCCGACTAACCGCACAACAGTGAAACGCTTGCCGATGCGGGGTAACTACGATCGCACCGAGATTGAACAAATCCTGGATGAAGGGCTAATTTGCCAGGTGGGTTTTGTGGTGAATGGGCAGCCCTTTGTCATTCCTACCGCTTATGGGCGCGTTGGAGATAAGCTCTACATCCACGGTTCACCTGCCAGTCGAATGCTACGAACCCTGCAACAGGGTGTAGAGGTCTGTGTCACCGTAACTTTATTGGATGGTCTGGTGCTGGCTCGCTCCGCTTTTCATCACTCGATGAACTACCGCTCAGTAGTGTTGTTTGGGACTGCCACCCTGGTCAACAACCCAGATGAAAAGTTAGAGGCACTCAAGGCATTTACCGACCATATCATTCCGGGACGTTGGGAAGACGTGCGATCGCCCAACCGTCAGGAGCTAGCCGGAACCCTGGTGCTGTCCCTGCCCATCACCGAAGCCTCCGCTAAAGTTCGCACGGGTGGTCCCTCTGACGACGAGGGAGACTACGCTCTCCCAACCTGGGCTGGAGTGATTCCATTGCGGGTTGTGGCTGATGCGCCAATTGCAGATGAGCAACTCACCTTAGCGATTGAGCCTCCCGATTATGTGACTCACTATCAGCGGTGATGGTTATTGGTTAGGGGTCAATGGTCAGGGGTCAATAGTCAATGGTCAATGGTCAATGGTCAGGGGTCAGTAGTCAATGGTCAATGATTAGTGGTCAATGGTCAATAGTCAATGATTAGTGGTCAATGGTCAATGATTAGTGGCATTAACTCTATTCCTCACTCCATCACCCTTACACCCCCTCACTCCCCAACTCCCTCACTCCCCAACTCCCTCACTCCCCAACTCCCTCACTCCCCACTCCCCACTCCCCCCAATTTATGTCCTGGCAAGCGATCGCAGTCTCCATCTCTCTCCTCCTCGTCACAGCGGCTGTCAATCTAGAAGTACCGCTCTATCGCACCTACGCTGAAGTTGCGGGCTTTGGCAATGGTCTGACTGCCGTCGTGTTTGCGGCGTATGTAGCTGGGTTACTACCTGTGTTGTTGCTGTTGGGAGGCATCTCTGACCGAGTAGGACGCAAACCCACGCTGTTAGCTGGGTTAACCTTCGCCGCTCTGGCAACGACGCTGGTAATTCTCCATCCCACAATGTCGATGCTACTGATTGCCCGACTCTGCCAGGGCATTGGGGTAGGCTTGAGCGTAGGTGCGGGGACTGCCTATCTGACAGAGTTGATGCATGAGGCAGGCACACGCGCCGCAGGATATGTCACGGTGATGACCTCCCTCGGCTTTGGGGGTGGGGCACTGTTTACAAGTGCAGTGCTGTTGCACCATCAGACACTCGTGCCATTGAGTTATTGGATTGTCCTGGGGCTAACGCTGGCGTGTCTGGTCTGGATGACCCGGTTGTCACCCCAACCTGCTATTGGTGGGCGTTTGTTGCGATCGCCCTATTTTCCAAAAGGCTCGGTCATCCCCGGACTGGCGATCGCCCTTGCCTGGGCAGTGACAGGTCTGGTGATCACCGTCATTCCGGCGCAACTGGCACACTATCAACTCACGGTTTGGACGGGTCTGGCTCTGTTTCTGGTGAATGGCACCGGAGCATTGATGCAACCAATCGCCCGTCAACTCAGCCCACAGCGATCGCTGTTTGTGGGTTTTGGATTGTTGCCATTGGGCTACGGTTTGCTGGTTCTGGGTGCAGCATTGGGTGTTCTGCCATTGGTGTTGGGGGGAGCGGCGATCGCCGGATCAGCCTGCTATGGCTTCACCTACCTGGGTGGATTGGCAAAGGTATCTGCATTGGCAGGCAATCAACGCGCACGAGCCGTTTCGGGTTATTTTCTCTGTGCTTACCTGGGGTTTGGGATTCCCAGTATCATCATCGGATTTCTGAGCGATCGCATCGGCACTCTAAATGCCCTGATCGTCTTCGGAGTTCTGATTGTGATGCTGATTCTGGGATTGACACTGGCGTTGCATCGAGAACAGCGAGGGCTAAAACATGCTGAATGCCTGAAGCTTGAAGGGCAAAAGTAAAACAGGACTTACGCAGTTAGAGGGTCTTCCCGAAGTTCCCCTCGTTTATAGCCGTAGTCACATTTGATGGGGCGGAGGCGAGTCAGGAAGCTTTCCCAGCATCAGGGTTTGAGCCACAACCTTTACCCTCTTTCCCTTGGTAACTACCGTGTACACACAAGTTTTCATAGCCCCCTACATCCCCCAATTTTGGGGGACTTTGAGGCTGTATCAAGGGTCTTGCCCCCACCAGGAGCACCCGTACTTGGAACCGATGCGAAGCGCGTCTTTGGATTAACCAAAACACCTTCTAATAGGGGGTTTGGGGGAGACTCCCCCAATGCCTGGTTCTCGAACTCATTGCGGTAACCGAGTGTCTTATTGACAAAGCAAAGATGTCTGTACATCGTAGCCCTTGGCAAGGGGAGGTTGGGAAGGGTCAGATGCGTAGCTCTAAAAATTTGAACTCTCATTCAAGATTTGTGTGCACGGTAGCTTGCTCAGGGGGACCACAGGGGATCGTGATTTCGCGTAGCTTCACACTGAATTGCTATAAGTCCTATGTCATACCAATTTGAATTGGCTTCGCTGCACATGATTCCGTAAGGGCGTTTCGCGAAACGCCCCTACCCAGTGATCGGCCACAATCAAACATTAAATCGGTATAAAGAGAGATCAACGAAAAGGCTTACGTCTCAATTCTCAACCCTATTCTCTTTTCTTTTTTCTCTCTTCCTTTTTCTTTTTTTCCTTTCTTTTTTCCTTCTTCCCTGTTCTCACTGGCTCGCTCGAATCTGCTCATTGGCTTCAGTTTGCGCCTTTAGCATGGCTTGATCGAGGGGTTGTTCCCCCAACATCGCACTGATGAACTGGTTATCGAAGTTGTTCATGATGCTGGCGGGATACAGCCCGGCTTGCCAGGGAATAGCGTAGGGAACTCCAGCGACGAGTGCGGCTCTGAGGCGATCGCGATCGTACTGCAACACTTGAGCGACCGACTTGCGAGACGGCAGGGCAAATCCAGTCCCCGTCCATTTCTCCATGCCTTGTTTGCCCGTCAGGTAAGAGATCAGTTCCCATGCCTCGGCTTTGTGTTGGGTCTGCTGACTCATGACATAGGCAACGGTGAAAACCATGGTTCCTGATTTGCCATTCATCGTGGGTAACTCAGCCGTAGCAAACTTCAGATCAGGGAAAGTGTCTGTCAGATAAGGGATTGCCCAATTGCCCTCAAACACCATTGCCACTTTTTGTTGCCCAAACATTTCACTGCCCGACTGGGTGCCCACGTCTGTCTTTTGCGCCGAGGTGCGATCGCCCCGATACTGATCCACCACCAACTGCAATCCAGCAAGAGCTTCAGGAGAGGCGAAGGTAGCGTACCCTCGCTCATCCACCAATTGCCCCCCAAAAGCCTGAATTGCAAAGACTTGACGCGGTAATTCTGGGATCACACCAAAGCCGTATTGGTCGGGTCTACCGTCCTGGTTGCGATCAACCGTCAACGGCTTGGAGTAGGCTTGCAGTTCCTCCCAGGTTTGAGGAGGGCGAGTCAACCCAGCCTCAGCAAAAGCTTCCGTGTTATAAAACAGTGCCAGGGTGGAATAGTCCTTGGGCAACCCATAGATGCGTCCCTCGTAGGTAAAGGGTTCCAGCAAGGTTTCCTCAAAGTCCGCCAGGTCAAAGTCGGGCGTGATGTGAGGATCGAGCGGTTCCAACACACCCTGACTCATAAGAAATGGAGCCTCTAACGCATCCAGATAAAACACATCTGGAGCCGCATCGCCAATCAGCCGAGTCTTGAGTACATCCATGTATTGGTCGGCAATTTGTTCAAACCGTACCCGAATGTGAGGATGTTCTGCCTCAAAGTCGCGCAAGACCTGATTGAGCAACGTTTGCTCTGCTGGACTGGCTCCCCAACCACTCATCTTGAGGACGACTGGGTTGGTAGCAGTCCCTGTGGGAATCGGTTGTTGGCAAGCCACAATGGCGATCGCCACTGCCACCATCAACACTACCCAGCGTCGCCACTGCCGTTTCATCGTTAATCGTCAATATGTTAATGGTCAATGGTTGATGGTCAATGGTCAATTGTGGAGAGTAGAGGGTGGAGGAGTGGAGGGAGTAAGGGCGTGGGCGAGTAAATTACCATCACCCTGTCACTCCATCACCCATTTGCTGCTCATTGTAGCAAGTGCAGGATCGGCTCCTCTGCAACGCCTAGTTAAGCATTGCGATTATTTTCGAGGGTTCTTGAGTAACAGCACGACATCGACTAGCCCAACGTTGCTTCGGAAAACACCAATGGAGGTTGTGGCTTTGGTAGCGATGGCAGACAAATAAGACACGAAGTCTTCGCTTGGGACAGAAATGACACCAACCTGCAAATAGTCGATGCCCAACTGTTCGCCAAGTTCCCGAACATGTTGACTGTCTTTCGCTAGCTTGTACGCAACATTGGGATTGTTCCACCCCCACTCCCACATGCCATCGTTTGGACCATAACTGCCGGGGATTTGCCCGTCAGCGCAGAACTGAGAGCCATCGGCAAAAGATAGCCGAAGGACTCCACTGAACTGGTCATAATCCTAACGCTCGTCAGTAGCAAAAGACCAATCACATTTAAGCGTTTCTTGCTTAGCCTTGAACTCGGAAATTGCATCTGCAAGAAATTTGTCTGCTTCCAGAGAGAGTGTCGTTAAACCAGGGGTAATTCATAGTTAGCTGGCTTCGCAGAAAGCTCTTACACCTACAGATGATAGCGGTTGGCTTTCCTAATCAATCCCAACAGTGATTGGTTGAGGCGGTGAGTGAAGTGATTGAGTGGAGTCGAGAAGCTTATAAAAATACTAGTCAGTTACACACCTCAGTGGTATTTATAGATATCAATATATATAGCAATCCCAAATGGGTTGTGAGAGGCGCACCCCTCCGGGGTGCGCCTCTCACAACCTGCTAAGCTCACAAATGATTTAGGACTGCTATAGATATTTATATATTGATATTATTCGTTTTAGAGGCTGCTCCGTAGCAGTTGATAAAGGATTGGAGTATGGCAACTCAGCGAACTGTCCTGGTCATTGCTAGTTCAGAAAAGGACGATACTGCCTACCAGCAGCAGTTGCAGCAGGATAGAGGAATGGACTACAACGTTCTGTTGGGTCATGGCAGCACTCTCCTCCCAGCCTTATCTCAATCCTTCCCAAAGCTTGATGGCATTCTTCTAGAACTTGCATCTCCCTATAACCAAAGTTTTCAGCTTTTACGTCGATTACAGGAACACTGGTCTGCTCCTGTAATCGTTATTGATGGTGGCGATACAGAAGTTGCTGTGCAGGCGTTTAAGCAAGGGGCGGTTGACTATCTGGTCAAAGACAGGGCAACCCCGGATGATTTGCGTCTGGCGATGCGAAACGCTATTGAGAATGCAGAGCTGAAACGGGAGTTACAGCGCAGCCAGGAAACCTTTCACACATCGGTGGAAAATATGCTGGACTGCTTCGGCATTTTTTCATCTATGCGGAACGACCTGGGGCAGATTGTGGATTTTCGCATTGACTACCTGAATGCAGCGGCCTGCGAAAACAACCAGATGCCCAAAGCCATGCAGATTGGTCGGGGATTGTGCGAAATTTTACCCGCCCATCGGGAATCGGGATTGTTTGACGAGTACTGTCAAGTGGTGGAGACGGGAGAGCCGTTAATTAAAGACTCGTTGATCTATGACGATAGCTATGGCGATCGCCGCCTGATTCGGGCATTTGATATTCGAGCCACTAAGCTGAATGATGGTTTTGTCGCTTCCTGGCGAGATGTGACCGATCGCCGGCAACTGGAACTGGAGCAGCAGCAAACCGCCCGTGCCCTGCAACAAAGCCAGGAGCGGCTGAATCTAGCCATGAGAGCCGCCAGCATGGGCAGTTGGGACTGGAACATCCAAACGGGGGAGGTTCACTGGTCTACTAACCTGGAGCATCTGTTTGGCATGGCTCCCGGTAGTTTTGATGGGCGTTACGAAACCGTCCGGGCGATGATTCACCCAGAGGACTTACCCAGAGTGGAAGCGGCGATTCAGCGTGCCCTCTACGATCACGAGGAATACAATCTTGAGTTTCGTTTTATCAAACCCGATGGCAGCGTGCGGTGGGCGTTAGGGCTGGGGCGCGTTTTCTATGATGATGACGGTCATCCCGTGATGATGACGGGTGTGGATATGGATATTTCCCACCGGAAACAGGTAGAGGCGGCGTTGAGAGCCAGTGAAGCCAACCTGCGCGGCATGACTGATAACGCCCCCGTCATGATTTGGGTCACTGATCCAACTGGGTACTGTACTTACCTCAACCGGGTCTGGTATGACTTT
The DNA here is from genome assembly GCF_014697545.1 of Oscillatoria sp. FACHB-1407. GTDB lineage: Bacteria > Cyanobacteriota > Cyanobacteriia > Elainellales > Elainellaceae > FACHB-1407. Next base: position 158,368 of record NZ_JACJSA010000010.1, read on the forward strand.
ACCGGACAAGCGGAAGCTACGGCGATTGGGTTTGGCTGGCTGGATGCGGTTCATCCGGAAGACAGCGAATCAGCCAGAGCGATCTTCTTGAGGGCCAATGAGCTTCAAGAATCATTTCGGTTAGAGTATCGGTTGCGCCACCACAGCGGCATCTACCACTGGGCGATTGATGCTGCCCATCCCTGGTTTGGAGAGGATGGTGAGTTTAAGGGATACATCGGTGCGGTCATTGACATTAGCGATCGCAAGCAAGCCGAAGAAGCGTTGCGCCGTTCTGAGGAACGCTATCGCGCCTTGTTTAAGTCAATGAGTGAGGGCTTTTGCATTGTTGAAATGCTGTTTGACGATCGCAACCAGCCCCGCGATTACCGCTTTTTAGAAACCAATCCGGCGTTTGAGCTACAAACGGGACTAAACCAGGCAATTGGTAAGACCGCACGGCAACTCCTACCCAACCTGGAACCCCACTGGTTTGAGATCTATGGCAATGTCGCCCTCACTGGAGAGCCCATCCGGTTTGAACATGGGTCTGACGCGATGGCGCGCTGGTTCGACGTTTCGGCATTCCGAATTGGCTCACCCGCAGAGCGAAAAGTGGCGATCCTGTTTCAGGAAATCAGTGAGCGCAAGCAGGCAGAACGCGAGCTGCAAGAAAATGAGCTACGCTTTCGGACGTTGGCAGACAACATTTCTCAACTGGCCTGGATGGCCGACGAGAAAGGCTGGATTTTTTGGTACAACCAACGCTGGTTTGACTTTACCGGCACCACCCTGGAAGCTATGCAGGGCTGGGGTTGGCAAACCGTGCATCATCCAGACCATGTCGAGCGCGTCGTCGAAAAAATTAGCCAGTGTTTTGCAACGGGTGAAATCTGGGAAGATACGTTTCCCTTGCGGCGTAAAAATGGGGAGTATCGGTGGTTTCTTTCCCGGGCGGTGCCGATTCGTGACGAACAGGGGAGAGTGTTGCGGTGGTTTGGCACCAATACAGACATTACTGAACTCCGAGAAATCGGAAATGCCCTGCGCCAGAGCGAGGAGCGATATCGGTGTTTAGCCGATTCAATCCCCCAGTTGGTCTGGATGGCTAATGGCGAAGGGGGGTTGCTGGATGTCAATCAACGCTGGAAAGCCTTTACAGGTCTAAGCCTGGAACGGGCGCAGACGGAAGGATGGGAAGCCGTGGTGCATCCAGAGGATGTCCCCATCCTCACTCGACACTGGACTGAAGCTGCCCAGCGAGGTACTCATTATCAGGCTGAAGGGCGGATGCGGCAAGCAGACGGCACCTATCGCTGGTTTCTGCACCAGGCGATTCCGCAACGGAATGAGCAGGGTCAAATTATTAAATGGTTTGGCACTGCAACAGATATTGACATCCAAAAACAACTGGAGCTTGATCGCGATCGCCTCCTACAGCAAGAACAGGCAGCGCGGGAAGCTGCTGAACGGGCCAACCGCATCAAGGATGAATTTCTGGCGGTGCTTTCCCATGAATTGCGATCGCCCCTCAACCCGATTCTGGGCTGGACGAAACTCCTCCAATCTCGTCAGTTTGATGCGGCGAGAACAGCCGATGCTTTAGCTACGATCGAGCGCAACGCTAAACTGCAAACCCAACTGATTGATGATCTGTTGGATGTGGCTAAGATTCTACGCGGCAAACTAGTAATGGAGATGGCGACCGTTGATTTAGCGGTTGTGATTGAATCGGCGATTGAGACGGTGAGGACTGCCGCTGCGGCCAAGTCAATCCAACTGCATTCCGTCCTCCCGCAGATCGGACGTATAACGGGTGACTCAGCTCGGCTCCAGCAAATCATCTGGAACTTGTTGTCCAATGCCATTAAGTTCACCCCCAACAATGGACAAGTTAATGTTTTCCTGGATCGGGTTGACAATCAGGCACAGATTACAGTTCGTGATACCGGAAAAGGGATTAACCCCAATTTTCTCCCGTATCTGTTTGAATCGTTTCGCCAGGAAGATGCATCCACCACGCGGAAATATGGCGGTTTGGGGTTGGGACTGGCAATCGTTCATTCCCTTGTCGAAGCACACGGGGGAACAATTGCTGCCGAAAGCTCTGGTGAAGGACAGGGGGCAACCTTCATCGTGCGCTTTCCATTGAGTGATATAGAGCCGCAGGTGCAGCCATCAGAGCAGCACCCTTTGCCAGATCTCGATTTAACAGGCGTTCGAGTCCTGGCTGTGGATGATGACCCTGATGCCCGGGAGCTATTAGCGATGGTGTTGACTTTGTATGGAGCCGAGGTCTTGACAGTCACTTCGGCAACTGAGGTGTTAACCGCCCTGGAGTCGTTTCAACCCGATGTATTGGTCAGCGACGTTGGGATGCCAGACGTGGATGGCTATGGTTTGATCCACCGAATCCGCGCCTTGCCCCCTGAACAGGGTGGGCGCATTCCCGCGATCGCATTGACCGCCTATGCTAGAGAAGAAGATCACCAGCGAGCGATCGCCAGTGGCTTTCAACAACAGGTGACCAAACCCCTGGAACCGGAACAACTGGTACAAGCGGTGGTTGTCTTAGTTCGTGGTTGAGTTGGTGCACGATTGGTAATTGGCTTCGTTCTCTTTTGGGGTCAACGCCAGCTGACCCTCGCGTGCACCGAACGGATTTGAACATTCTAGCTTCGTTTCAATACTATCTGCCGCCAGTGACGCTCGCCGTTATCGTTCATAGGGCATATACAGGCAGAGACTAACTGCCCATCCATCATCTACCATCACCCCTTTCATCCTTTATCCTTTCCTTCTTCTCTCTTCTTTCTTCTTTTTTCCTTCTTCTTTACTTCTTTCTTCTTTTTTCCCTAATGTCCTGCTACGCCATCTTGACGGGCAGCGCGTTGAACGGCAGCGGCGACTGCGGTTGCAACCCGATCGTCAAAGGCGGAAGGGATAATGTGCTCTGGGTCGAGATCAGAGGGTTTGATGAGAGAGGCGATCGCCCCAGCCGCTTCCAGATACATCGAGGTGGTCATCGTTTGGGCACGACAGTCGAGGGCACCCCGGAAGATCCCCGGAAACGCGAGCACGTTGTTGATCTGGTTGGGATAGTCGCTGCGTCCCGTTGCCATGACCGCGACATCCTCGGCAACCAGTTCCGGTTGAATTTCAGGGATCGGATTTGCCATCGCAAAAACAATCGGGTCTTTGGCCATCGATCGCACCATCTCTGGTGTCAACACACCGGGGGCACTCACTCCCATAAACACATCGGCACCTACCATCGCAACCGCTAACGACCCACTCTCGTTGACCGCAAACTCTCGCTTCTGCGGATTCAAATCGGTGCGATCGTGGCTGAGAATACCTTTTGAATCACACATATAAATCGTCTTAGCACCTGCCTTTTGCAGGAGACGGGCGATCGCCACACCTGCTGCACCTGCCCCGTTAATCACGATCTTCACCTGATCCATCGACTTGCGAACCAGCTTCAAAGCGTTGAACAGAGCCGCCAGACTGACGATCGCCGTGCCGTGCTGATCATCATGAAAGATTGGAATATTTAGCTCACGCTGCAACCGAGCCTCAATTTCAAAGCAACGGGGGGCACTGATGTCTTCAAGATTGACACCACCAAACACAGGAGCAATGTTTTTGACCGTTTCCACGATCGCGTCCGTGTCTTGGGTCGCTAGACAGATGGGGAAGGCGTCGATTCCGGCAAATTCCTTAAACAACATGGCTTTGCCCTCCATCACAGGCAAGGCTCCCTCTGGACCCAAATTGCCCAAGCCGAGCACTGCACTGCCATCGGTGACGATCGCCACCGTGTTGCTCTTGATCGTCAGAGAATAGACCTGCGCAGGATCTTCCGCGATCGCCGTACAAATGCGTCCCACACCCGGCGTGTATGCCATCGCCAGATCGCCCTGGTTGCGGAGGGGAATCTTGCTCTGTACTTTGATCTTGCCGCCCCGATGCAGGTTGAAGGTGCGATCGTACACACTCAAGACCTTGATGTCTTCCAACGCCTTAACCGTCGAGACGATCATCTCGGCGTGCTCTGCACTGAAGGCATCCACCGTAATATCGCGCACTAAGACCTTTAACTCTCGCTCAATCAGGTCGATCTGCCCAATGTTGCCCCCAGCCGCTGCGATCGCCTGCGTCACATACGCCAGCATGCCTGCCTGGTTGGGAAGTTTGACACGAATTGTAAGGCTAAAACTGGGGTTGGGTGTCAGTTTGACCATTGCTCTGCTGTTCTCCTTCAGTGGATGAGGAACTCAATTAATGTGCGCCGCGATACAAGCAAATTAAGATCTTACCGCGTAGACACACGCTGATATCGCTCCCATAGCTTAGGCGAGCCGTAGTTTCATAATTGTACTCAGTCACACCATGCTATTACCTACCATCCCCACGTACCTGCACCCCCCTTAAAGGGACCTACGATATCCTTCGTGATCCATCCACCGTAGAAATCACCCGCCTGCGCTTGTACTAGTTCGCCATCGACGTAACATCCATCCATCAAGTGAGCGTAAAACGACACGTGATCTTGAATCGATGCAAATCCAGGGGTGGGATGGGTATAAAACCAAGCCGCGTTTTGCACCTGGCGATCGCCCACTTGAATGGTGTAGTAACTCGCCTGCCCCTTCCATTCACAGAAGGTCGAGCGGGGCGTTTGAATCAGATATTCCATCCGAATGTCTTTCGGCGGAATGTAGTAGGTCGGGGGATGGCTCGTTTCCAGCACTCGCTTGGCGTGATGAGTATCCGCAATTGTGACGCCGTTAAAAATGACTTGAAGGTGCTTACTGGTTTCCTCAAGCCGAGGCGGACGGGGATAATCCCAAACAGATTCTTGACCGGGACCTGGGGGAATGCGCTTCATAAAAAAAGAAAAGAGAAAAAAGAAAAAGAAGGATAGAGGCTAAAAGGGTGAATGAGTATAAAGCTTACTGGGGGTATGTCCAACATTTTGGACTGGTGTAGGCAAGATGCCTACATATGCTTTGGAGTGGAACGCGATCGAGGCGGTTGCCCTAAAAAAATTACAATTCCTATTGGCTCACTCCTCATCTACGCTCCCCACTCCCCATTCCCTACTCCCTATTCCCTTCTTCATCAAACTATACCGCTACTCCTCAGTCCCTATGTTTTCTCGCGATCGCCTCGCTAAATCTCCCGCTTTCATACGGGTAGGCATTTTTTTAGTCACCCTGCTACTCGGTTGGTTGCCATTTGCGGCAGTTCTCCGGGTGATGGTGCAAGATGCCAACCTGTTGAACATTCTGGCGATGTCATTGCTGTTTGTCGAATTTTTGGTGTTGCTGCGGTTCTGGGGTCGGCGCATCTACCGCCAAAGCGCAGTATTTTCTAGCTATGGTTTGGGCATGAGTCGGCAACAGCAATTAGACCTGATGCAGGGACTGGCAATCGGGTTGATCAGCTTATTTATTCTATTTTGGGTACAGGCTGGGCTGGGTTGGGTTGCGTGGCGATCGCCTTCCCCCCACTTGCCCCGATTTTTTCTGGAAGGCGCGTTGACTGGATTTGGGGTTGGTTTTGCTGAAGAACTGATATTTCGCGGTTGGCTGTTGCAGGAGTTAGAGCAAGACTACACTGCCAAAACAGCGTTGTGGATCAACAGTTTTGCCTTTGCCATACTGCATTTTCTGAAACCGTTGGATGAAGTGTGGCAACTGCTCCCGCAAATTGGAGGGTTGTGGTTACTGGGCTTGATTCTGGTATGGGCAAAATGGGCAACTCAGGGGCGATTGGGCTTACCGATTGGACTTCACGCTGGGCTGGTTTGGGGATTTTATCTGATTAATGTTGGTGAATGGGTAGATTACACCCAACAAGTACCAGAGTGGGTCACAGGGATCGATCGCAATCCCCTCGCTGGGATTATGGGCTTACTCGTTTTAAGCGGTTTAGCGATCGCCTTTAGAGGGCGAGCACAGCAGCAGAAGATGTGGTAGGAAGGTTCGCATCTCTGCTATCTTACGTTCATACGATCAATTGTCAGACACTCGTGAGCCGTGGTGCTGTGGCACCTGCTTTCACCTGACACTCCGCTAAACAAGGCTATGGCAAACAGGTCAGAATCATTTTCGCTACCACCCGCTGTGCGACGAGCCGCAGGAGCTTTTCGCATTATCGGATGGATCAGCTTTTGGGCGCAGATTGTGTTGGCAGTTGTCTCTGCCGGAGTTCTATCGTTTGCCAGTCTAAACCTCAACGCCAATGCGCCTCGTCCTAGCATTCCTACTGCCCCAGGGGTGACCCCCGTTGCCACCGACAATTCGATTACAGGCTTCGGATTTTTCTTTGCTGTGTGCGGCTTAGTGGTGCTGTTCATTGGCGCATACTGGGCATTTCGGTATACGCGCTTGTCCCGCCGCTTGGCCACGTCCAATACTCAAATTCGCCCCAAACGCGGAGATGCGGTTCAGGCATTGCGAATTGGATTGTTGATCAATCTGGTCGGGATGTTGCTGACCATCTTGGGAGCACAGGCGATCGTCGGTGCACTTGTTGCCAAATCGATGTCTCAAGGGTTTGCAGTCTTCGCAGGCAGCATTCCCCCTTACATCAGTCCACTACAAATCTTTTTGGTGCAAGCCAACATCAACACCATCATGGCGCACTTCGTGGGAGTCGGGTCTACGTTGTGGCTGATTCAAACCATGAATCGTCAGTAGTTTTTACCTTCCGTCAACGCAGAAATGCAGAAATTTTTCCAGGGCAGTATCCACAACCCATGTGGGATCGTGGATTAAATCAGATAAATCGTTCGCCCTTACACAGTTGCTCGCCCTTACAAAAAAGTGTTGAGTTTATATAGCCGTAGCCACATCGATAGGGCAGAGGCGAGTCAGAAAGCTCCTCCAGAACCAGTGGTTGAGCCATTGCCTTTGTCCTCAACTTTCTGGCCAAAGCTATAATTCCCATTCCTTCAGGCGGCCAGATCTTACAAAACTGTTTAAAGCAACACTTCTACTCGGAGTGGGTGGAGTAGAATAACGACGATAAATTGAAGTGCATCCCTTTGTGATGTATCACAGTTTGACTTCACCTTTTAGAGTGAGGGGTGATGACCTGCACGACTGCCCTAAACCATCCAAGCATTCGTTTTTCAGGATTCAGGTAACCTGTGTTAAATCATTTGTGCTCAGTTGCACTCAAGGGATCGCAATTCTTCTAGAGCGTCACGCCAAGCCTGTCATCCGTGATGTCAGTCCTAGTATCAATCTTTTGCCACTCATTCATAATTTCGTGAGGTTGAACCATGCCGACGATCGCCGATCGCTATGCTCGTTTATCTCGTGCCTATGTCCAGCTTTCCGAGCGGTTTCACAAGTTGGATGTAGAGCACATGACCCTCAAAAGCAAACTGTTACCGTTACTCAAGACGGTCAAATCCTGGAAACAAACGATCGCCACTTTAAAGCAAGACAAAACCGATTTAGAAGCGCAATTGCAAACCCTATCCGCAAAATATGAAGAACTTCGGGTCTTTGAATTGTTACTAGAGGCAGCCGCACAAGCCGATTTGATCGAAGCTGAAGAGCAGGTGAAATTAGTTGAACAAACCATCCAAGAGTTTGAGGCAGATGCGGATCCCGACTTGAGCGAAACTGAGAAGCAATTGCTTTTGGAATATGAAACCGAGTCTGCTTCTTTCCTCTCGGTCGAGAGCAACGGTTATCATGCCGTGGCACCTACCCTGAGTGACATAGGAGATTTGAGTGCTGAACCTGCTTCATTAACTTAACCGGCGTTCGGGATCAAGTTGCAGGGGTGGAACCCTTGGCTGGAGGAGCAGCCCTCACACCCCTTTGTCCTGAATAAGTGGCGGTAGCTACACATACAGTCAACCGCGATCGCACTGGTACTGCACAGTGAATTTGACAGGGGAGGTGTAAAGGATTCAGGGGGTCGAGGAATGGCTAGGGGATAATTCGGTCACTCCTCCACTCCTCTACCCCTCTACGATCGGCTGTCATAATTCCTATGGTCAACTACTAGAGACGATCGCGGTTGAAAGCCCGGATAAACTCCTGCTTGCAGACAATCCACATGTAGATCATCAGATTCAGGGTGGCTAACAATGTACTCCCGTCTTCTAACATTGCAGGAGTCCCCTCACCAGGGATAGGGGTCATATCCACAACGGCACCGAAGACCAACAATCCACCAGTGCCCAACAACAAGACATACGGCGTCTTCAAAACCCTTCGCCAAAAGACTCGTCCGTATATGAGAGAAATCCCACCATAAAACAAAAACATCACGATCTTTCGGATGTCTTCAAAGACATAGAGAATAATCGTAATTCGGAAAACCCGATCTAACAAAATCAGCCCAATCACTCCGGCTGAGCAGACTAAGAACCAATCTACTTTATGCCTGGGATGCAACTGGCTCAAGAGAACACTGCTGAACCCACAGATTGCAACGGTTGTACAGAGCAATAGATTAGATAGAGTCGTCAGCGCACCAAAGTAGGGGTGATCTGCATAAAATGGTGCTCCAAAGAGCCGCTCTACAACTTGACCACTGCTCCACAATCGAACATAAACCGTTAATGCTAAAAATGCCAGCAACGTGATTCCATTTAGCCAAACAATTGCTCGCTCTGTTTGCAGTTGATTGAGCAATTGGCTCAGAAATGGACGAACGCTAGAAATTGCTGACATAGCTCACCGTATTAATCCACTCAAACTGATCCTAGCAATGTCACTGAGAACCAGAATCAAGGTGTGATTAAGTTACTGTGAGATTATAGTGAAGAGCACGGCTAATCATCGGGATAAGCAGCGATCGCAATGCCCACATCGCATCGATTTTGCATCATCCCCAAAACCAAAGGCCTGTAGCAAAAACTTCCAACGACACTCCGAGGTTGTGAGGAATTGCAGCATTTGCTGAACTCCCTGCTCCTGTTTTGGAAATTGGGGTAGTTGAGTCGAGGTGAGGACGTAGTGAAATGGGTCTTGCCAGTTCAACTGTCCGCTGCTGTGGAGGAGAGACAGGGCGATCGCCCCCTGCTTAAATTGAGTCGTGATCGTATTCACATCTCCTTCGGTCGGAAGCTGTTGTACTAATTCTTGGGCAAGGCGTTGTTGCGATCGCACTCGCTCTTGAAAGAAGTGCAACCGTTGCTTATCCTCTGGGTCAAGCCAACCCGTCGGTTCACTCACCAGAGTCAGTGCGTCAGCCGCTTTTCCATCCCGTCCGGCTCTACCGACTTCCTGCACATATTCGGATAGCAACATTGGGGCATGAAAGTGAATCACCCAACGGACATCAGGTTTATTGATCCCCATGCCAAAAGCGGAGGTGCAAACCACAAACTGAAGATCACCTTTCAGCCAGGCAGTTTCCATGTAGCGGCGTTCATCCGGACTTAGACCCGCATGATAGGCAGCGGTTTTATATCCCTTCTCAGAAAGCCAGGTAGCCAAGCTTTCACTATCTCGACGAGTGCGAACATAGACTAAGCCCGCTTGCTCCGGGTGTTGCCGAATAAATTTGAGTAGTTGCTGCCGTCGTCCACGTGGGGTCCAGGTTGTTTGAACTGCCAGATGCAGGTTAGATCGATAGGGGTTAAGCCGAAAAATATCTGGGTTCTTGAGTCCCAACACGTCTTGAATAACCCCCTGCGCATGAGGATCAGCGGTCGCCGTGAAGGCAGCAATCCCAATTCGAGTATTGGGTGGTTTGCGTTTTACCAATTCCAATCGGGCTGCCCCCAGTCGTCGATAGGTAGGACGAAAGGTATCTCCCCACTGCACCAAACAATGTGCCTCATCTAAAATCAGCCCATTGATTTTGAGGTGGGGCTGACACAAGACCTCCCACACTGGTGGGCTGAGGAGTGTCTCTGGCGATAAATACAAAAGCCGTAAGTGTTGTCGTTGCACATCTAAGAGGGTCTGTCGCCGCTGATAGCTAGGCAACTCACCATGGAGCAGAGCAGCGGGAAGGCTGCGCTGATGCAGTTCCTGGACTTGATTTTCCATGAGAGCCACTAACGGGGAAACGACAAGCGTCAGCCCTGTCCGCAGTAAAGCTGGCAATTGAAAGCAAATGGATTTCCCGCCGCCAGTGGGCATTACCACTAACGCATCTTGGTGTGCCAAAAGGCTGTGAATAATTTCTCCTTGAGGTGGGCGAAAGTCGTCATAACCCCAAATTCGTTGGAATGCTGCACGAACATAATCCCACCCAGTCTGTTCTGAAAGGTGCATCCCTAAATCTCAACGCTCCCTTCTAAGAATTCCCACAGAGCTATTATTTTGCTCATAACAACAAAGTATTACAGCCATGTGCAAGTTGGTTCAGTCCACGGATGGCAGGGGTGAAACCCCGGGTTGGGGCGCAGCCCCCCACACCCCTTTGTATAGCTGTAGCGGTGGTGTTCCAAACCTGTTGATAACCTCTGTAAGACCCCCTGTAGTCCCCCTTACCAAGGGGGACGGCGACAGCCGGGGGTTAGTAGCAACAGATCTGAAACACTACCCAAAATCCCTCGCTTACAAAATCGCCAAAAAATAGCAAGAGCGAGGAATTTTGCCGCTTAATAAGAGCTGAACTTTGTGGCTACAGATTAAACCGCAGCAGAGGCAGGATAGCAAACCTTGGTACCACCTAGACCACAGTAGCCGTTGGGATTTTTAGCCAGATATTGCTGGTGATATGCTTCAGCGTAATAAAACTCTGGAGCATCCAGGATTTCAGTGGTGATCTTCCCGTATCCCTGAGCACTCAATGCTGACTGATAAGCATCCCGTGAGGCGATCGCCTGTTGCTTTTGCGCTTCAGAATAGGTGTAGATTCCAGACCGATACTGTGTGCCAACGTCATTGCCCTGGCGCATTCCCTGAGTGGGATCATGGCTTTCCCAAAAGACCTTCAGCAGTTGCTCATAGCTGACTACTTTAGGGTCAAACGCCACGAGAACCACTTCATTGTGTCCTGTCATGCCAGTACACACTTCTTGATAGGTGGGGTTTGGAGTCACACCTGCCGCATAGCCTACCGCTGTGGTAAACACTCCCTCTTGCTGCCAAAACTTGCGCTCAGCACCCCAAAAACAGCCCAAACCAAACATCGCAACTTCTAAACCATCGGGAAAGGGTGGCTTTAGGGGATGACCATTGACAAAGTGAGCCGGGGGTACTGGCATTACCGTTGACCGCCCAGGAAGTGCCTCCTGGGGGGTGGGAAGAGATAACTTTTTGCCAAATCCAAAGATTGCCATGAGTTCCTATTGCGACTTTACTTCCCTCATCATAAAACGAAGTTTTAGATGGTGCAGGGTGGATACTACGGCAGACCAGTGTGGAAGCTACGCTGAGCTGCGATCGCCCCAGAGTTATTTCTCCGTCAGTGTCCAAACGCCATCATTCCACGTCTCGTCATCGGGTGGATGGGTGAGGTAATAGGTACACCGCTCCATGTGAAGTTTAGCCGCTTTGTCATCATTGTTTAGCTCATCCACAATGGTGGCAAACTCATTCAGGGCAAGTCTGAATTTGCGATCGAGATAGTATGACCGACCTTTTTGATAGAGGTCAATGGTTCTCAGTTGGCGGTCATTCAGGGGGTCATCGGTCAGACCGATCAATTCGTAAATGCTAACGGGTTTGTTCTTGCCTTTAACCCGAATGCAATCGAGTTCTCGTGCCCAGATGCGATCGGCGCAGGGTTGATAGGTAGTTTCGCTAATCACAATATCAGTGCCATAGAGTTTACTGGCTCCCTCTAAGCGAGAACCCAGGTTAACCCCATCACCAATCGATGTAAATTCGACCCGTTGCTTAGAACCAATATTGCCCGTGACCACGACATCAGAGTTAATTCCAATTCCAATTCTGATAATTGGCTGATCGCTCTCAATGCGTTTCTCGTTAAACTCCTCAAGCCGATGCCGCATGTCAATCGCCGTTTTAACCGCTTGATAGGCGTGATCCTCAATCGGTAGAGGAGAACCAAAGACTGCCATGATGGCGTCTCCAATGTACTTATCGAGGGTGCCTTTGTTTTCAAAGACAGCTCCTACCATCGCCTCAAAGTATTCGTTGAGCATCTCCACGACTTCTTCGGCTTCCATCGTCTCGGTCAAGGTTGTGTAGCCCCGAATATCAGAGAACAGCACGGAGACTTCTCGGCGATCGCCTCCCAGCTTGACTTCACCGCCTTTGAGCACCTGTTCTGCAATTTCCTGGCTCATATAGCGATACATAGTGCTCTTGAGCCGTTTTTCGTCACTGATGTCATCCATCACAACGAGTGCGCCCGAAACATTGTTGCTATCGGTTGCATCCGCAATGGTGTTAATCGACAGGTTAATGCTGTGTTGTTCTTTTTTATTAGCGGTTTGCAGGGTTTGATCAGGGTAATATTCCTGTCGGTCTTTGTGGTCTTCGGCATTGATGACCGAGTAGAAGTACTCGGAAAACTTACCTTTTTCAAGTTGGACCAGTTCTGTGACCAGTTGCCCTTCCAGGGGTTTGCTTTCATCTAAACCCAGCAGTTTTTTCGCACTTTCATTAGCGGCAATAATCTTGCCGTCTTTGTCGGTTGAGATGACCCCGTTGGAGAGCGATCGCAAAATGTCGCGTTGGGTCTGTTCCTGCTGTTTAACCGTTGCAAAGAGCTTGGCATTTTGCAGAGCAACCCCTGCTTGAATGTTGAATGCCTGCATGAACTCCAGGTCATTGCGGTTAAAACTAGCTCGCCAGCATTCGGGGGCTTCGGGATAATTCGCTGGATCGTAGGGCGGATGATCGCCTTGCTTGCGCTTGTTAATCAGTTGAGTCACTGCAATCAACTCATTATCAGCGTTAAACACCGGCATACATAAGATGCTGCACGTCCGATACCCCGTTTTTTGATCCGTCTCTTTCGAGATCGCAGAGTTGGGATGATCGTACAAGTCAAAGGGAATTAGTAATGGCTCACCTGTCGTTGCCACCTGACCCGCAAAGCCAGCCGACATGGGAATGCGGTATTCCTTTAACTCATTATTAATGGGAATCTTCGTCCATAACTCATGACTATCCCGATCCAGGAGCCACAAAGTACTGCGATCAGCTTGCATCAATTCCTTGGCTTCCTCCATCACCCTGCCCAGGGTTTCCTCTAGATCCAGGCTGCTCTGGCTCAGGGATTTAGTCGCCTTCATTAAAGCGGATGCGGCGCGTTGCTTTTGAGTTGCTTTATAGAATGAGCGAGAGGATTCTAAAATCAGGCGGATAGAGGGAGCAAACTCTTCAAACAGTTGCTCATCATGGCTAGAAAATCCATCCATGTCGATCTTATCTTCCAAGGTCGCATGGGGATCATAGTTCAGCTTCAGCTTATTCAGCAGTTGCACCACTGCCACCAAGTCACCCTGCTCACCCAGCAGCGGCATAGCCAACATGGTGTAAGTGCGATAGTGATTCTTTTTATCCGATTCTTGTGCGGTTTTAGAACGGGGATCGTTATAAAAATCGTAGGGAATGTTAACCACAGCTTTGGTGGTTGCAACTTCCCCCGCAATTCCAGCTGTTTTCGGGAACCGCAGCTCTAGATTGTTACCGTTTTCGTCTTTAGCAACAATCGACCACAGCTCATCCTTCTCTTCATCTAAAAGGAAAATAGTAGTGCGATCGGCGTTTAACAGTTCACCTGTTTTCAACGTAATCGATCGCAGCATTTCATCCAAAATGGCATCAAACCCTTGTGAACTCAACATGTCATCCAACATGGAGAGGGTCTGATTGACCACCTGAAGTTTCTGCTCAACATCCGTGACGACCTGTTTAAAGGTGTCTTGCGTGAGGGGGGCTAAAAAGCTTGAGAATGACCCGCGAGTAGTTGCCAGAGCACCTGTAGGAGGTGCATTCAGGTCAGCATCAGAAAGGGCGATCGCCCCTTCAGCTGGAGTCATCGGTTCTGCAAGCGAGTTGTATTCTTCTACCTTCTCAACCTGGGCAATAACATCAATGACATCAGCCATGCCAGAGGAGTCCGTATCCATGCGACGGGGATGCATATCTACTACCGTTGAATCTGGAGGGGCTACCTCAACTGGGTTAACACTAGCTGCTGGATTGGATTCAGCAGTGGAAATACGATCATCGGAGGAGGGCGAATTGGGTAGATGCGGCGAAGCTGTCATAGGTATTGCTAACGCTTATCAACGAGAAGCTTCAGATAACTTAACTCAAACTCAGCCTCACTCCACAGAAATACTAACGAATTATCGGAACCATTTATGCTTCGAGATTACCCAAAGTGCTCACAAAATAGCGCGTTTATTGTGTATTTCCAGTACCACTGCTGAGAGCAAAATCTGAAAAGCCAATACCCCTTGTGATAGAGGCATTGCTACCTACGACTGTATCTGTTTGCTCTCGATTCAACAAGCGGTAACCGATACAAAAATGGGGGTGATGGAGTAGAGGGGTGATGGGGTAGAGGAGTGATAGAGACTCCCCTACTCCATCACCCCCTTACTCCCCTACTTCCCCACTCCCTTACTCCACTACTTCTAAGCCGCAGTTGGCATCACTTGAGAGGACAGAACGTCCTGATAGAAATGTTGTAACTGTCGCGTGGCGGCTGCCCATCCCCAGCGTTCTGCTTCTTGACGAGCATTTTGGCGGAGACTGTCTCGCACTTGAGTATTGGCTAAAAGACGTTGGGTAGCGGCGATCGCCCCTTCTTCATCCTCTGGGTCAAACAAATAGCCGTTCACACCATCCGTCACAATATCAGGAATACCCCCCGCATTAGCCGCAATCACGGGGCATCCTGCCGCCATTGCCTCTAACAACACCAGACCCAGGGTTTCGGTGCGCGAGGGGAAAATGAAGGCATCAGCGGATGCGAAGGCAGATGCTAAGTCTTGACCCGTCAGATAGCCCACAAAATAGGTCGAGGTGCCAGCGAAGTGCGCCTCCAATTCTTGTCGGTAGGGACCATCACCCACCAGTGCCAATCGAGCATCTGGAACAGCTTGCAACACAGGCTTGATGCGATCGATTTCTTTCTCGGCAGAGAGCCGCCCCACATACAACAACAGAGGGCTTTCAGGATTACCCTGAGAGAGGCGCGATCGCATCTCCTGGCTTGCTAAGCTGGGATGAAATAACTCTGTATCAACCCCTTTCTGCCACACTTCAACCCGCTCAATGCCATGTTCCGTCAAAGCATCTTGCATCGCAGTTGAGGTACAGAGGTTGAGCTGTGCCTGGTTATGCATGGCTTTGAGCAGTTCCCACAGAACCCCCTCTAACATGCCCAAGCCATAGTGCTCCAGATATTTAGGCAAGTGCGTATGATAGGAGGCAACGAGCGGAACTCCCAGAGATTTGGCATAGTATAGCCCGCCTACCCCCAGCACTGCCGGATTCACAATATGAATCAGATCGGGTTGGAAATCAGTCAGGGTTTGACGAATGGAAGGGCGAGGCAGAGCCAGCTTTAACTCTGGATAGAGCGGTAAAGGAAATCCAGGCACCCCAAGAATTTTTGCGCCTTTGTACTCGCGCAAGCCCCCATCTGGAGAAACAACTAAAACCTGATTTCCCATCCGTTGTAAATGGTCAACGGTGTGACTTAGCCGTGTCACAATGCCGTCAACCTTGGGCAAGAAGGTTTCGGTAAATAGGGCAATTCTCATAAGGGGGACATCAGAAGAAGTGGAATAAGCGATTAAGGTAAACGAACGCGAACGCCAGACCTGAAATCGAGGATTTTATAACCGTAACCACAGTCGATAGGGTGGAGGCGAGTCAGGAAGCTTTCCTAGCATCCGGGTTTGAGCCATTGCCTTTGCCTCAGGCTTTCTGACCAAAGCTATATCAAGAAACATTAATAGCAGTGTCAGCAGAGTACTGGCTTGGCTGCAAATTATCAGCAAAGCTTCAGTTGGTCAGACAAGGGGCTAAAGCCCCTTGTTCCGAGGAAAGTGACCTTGAACAGGTGAAGCCCCTGGCTTACCCTTTCCACTTGACTCTGGGAAGAATTTCCTTCTCATCAACCCGATGTTTGTACTTCAGGGAGAAATTGAGGAGGGAATCGAGTAAGGAATCTGACAGATAGTGAGGCTGTAAGCCCAGGCTCAACAGATTAGTGTTCTTAGCATTGAAATAATGCTCTTCTTTTTCAACTCTGGGGTTTTCCAGGTGGTTGATATCAACCTTCAAGCCAAGGGAGGTTCCCGCTTTTTTCACCATATCTGCAAGGTCGCTGACACTAAACATCTCGGTGAACTGGTTAAAGACGCGGAACTCGCCCGGTTGAGCCGGAGTAGCGATCGCCAACTCAACGCATCGCACCGTATCCCGGATGTCGAGGAATCCACGAGTCTGACCACCCTTACCATAGACGGTCAGCGGATGTCCGATCGCCGCCTGAATACAGAAGCGGTTGAGAGCCGTTCCAAAGATGCCGTCATAGTCGAGGCGGTTAATTAACAACTCATCCATGCCCGTCTCTTCGGTCAAAACCCCGTACACCACACCCTGGTTCAGGTCAGTAGCACGCAAGCCCCAGATGCGGCAGGCAAAGTGGATGTTATGGGAATCGTGAACTTTACTCAGGTGATAGAAGGAACCGGGTTGTTTGGGATAGGGCAACGTATCTTTGCGACCATTGTGTTCAATGGTGATGTAGCCTTCCTCAATGTCAATATTGGGGGTGCCATATTCGCCCATGGTGCCCAGTTTCACCAGGTGACAATCGGGAAAATGCTCATGCATAACGTAGAGTAGGTTGAGCGTTCCCACAACATTGTTGACCTGGGTCAAAACCGCGTGTTCGCGGTCAATCATCGAGAAGGGAGCCGATCGCTGTTCGCCAAAATGCACCACGGCTTCTGGCTCAAATTGCAACATCGCCTTCTTGAGAAATTCGTAATTGTTGATATCACCAATGAACAGGTCAATGGTTTTGCCTGTGAGGTCTTTCCAGCGTTGGAGGCGTTGCTGGATTGGAGCAATAGGAGTCAATGTCTCAATGCACAATTCCAGATCCCAGTGCCGCCGCACCAAGTTATCTAAAATAGCAACGTCATAACCCCGGTTAGACAGGTGAAGCGCCGTTGCCCACCCACAATAGCCGTCACCGCCGATAACTAGGACTTTCATTTGAGTAGAGTCATGCTTACAGATACTCCGCTAAATCTACCAGGTTTGGTGACTCCCTAGCGCATTCGGGATAAATTCTTCTGGGAAAAACAGGAGCAATGGTTGTGGCTGGTAGATCTTGCGTGTGTTTTCTACAGCCTAATGCTTAAAAGCAGGTTAAGGAATAAGCCGATAGATAGTGATTTTGATTTCACCTTTGATCCCTGATTGCTCATCCTCTTCCTTCAAACCCCGTTAACACACCGTAGATTGCCCAGATTGCCATCGCTCGCAGGTAATGACTGGCGCGAAAGGTGCCAAAGGCGGTGATGGCTTCAGGCGTACGAAACTGCAACCCATTCTGATAAATTTGGTGAACCACAGCCTCGGTGAGTTGAAAGGCTTCATCGCGCATCCCGACCTGGAGCAGGAAGGCAGCGATACCGAAGTTAATGCCCGTCCAGATCTCCAACGGATGGGTGTCATTCGGATTTAAGGGAGAGCCATCCAACCGGACTCCATTTGCCGCGCCCAACCAAACATGGGCGGTTGGGGAGGTTGTCGCCTTTTGGCGGGCGATGAACTGGTTAAAGTTGACGAAACAGGAGTCGTACACCGTTTTTAGGGCAATGCGATCGCACCCTTCTGGCACCACATCCGGCAGCTTCAGCAAGCGGGCATAGAACTGACCGCAGAGTTGGTCTGCCATCACCACATCCGAACCACTGCCGCTATCGAGTTGGTAGTATTGCCCGTTCCACAAGGTCTTGTGATAGACAGAACGCGATTGGATGAGCCACTGCTCAAAGGTCGTTATGGTTGCAGTCAGGGAGGGTTCCAGGTCAACCGTTGCCTGGGTTTCCAGATGACGAGCAATGGCGATCGCTGCCTCTAGAGCCGCAATCCACAAGCCGCCACAATAGGCACTGATGCCCTGGAGTCGCCAGTCATCAAAGGTCTGATCCGGTGCGCCAGAGTTTTCGGGGATGCCATCGCCATCCAGGTCAAACGTCTTGAGGTAATGCAAGGTAGCAGCGATCGCTGACCAACACTCCTGCAAAAATGAAGTATCGGTGCTACCCGTTAAGACAAAATCGCGATAGACCTGCAACACAAAATCAGAGCCTAAGTCTTTCCAGAGGTTGCAGTCCTGATAACTGGTGTAGTTGGTCTTTTCCCAGACGTGCTCATTGGGTGCACCGAGGTCGTGGGGGGTCGCGTCGAGGGCTTTGCGGAGAGCCAGGGGGCTTTCGACTCCCTGTGTGAAGTAGTAACCAATCAGACGAGTGCGAGTGTCTGCGGTGGGAATGGCTCTGGCAAAGGCGCGGAGCACCGCCTTATCCAATTCAGGAAACAGCATCAACAGCCCAAACGAGCCATAGAGCCGCACATCCAGGCTTTCGTACCAGCGATAGTCAATACACTCCAACACGGCGAACTGACCAACCGGATCGAGTTCTGTCGCAGCAGACCAGAGCGTACCGCCATCCGTCAGGTCATACAACTCATTGAACAGTGCCATCTTGAACCAGTCTGGCAAATCCTCTCGACTCAGAATCGGAGCTTGCCAGGTCTGGATCTGCTGTTGCCACGCTTGATAGTTTTCCAGAGCCGTGCGAGCGATCGCCCAGGCGTTGCGTCCCGTCCGTCCAAAAAAATCGGTGTAGCGGCGAAAATAGTTGATGCCCTCAGCGAACTCGGTTACAGGCAGATCCCAACTCAGAACCACGGGAATCTGGCGGGTTTCCCCCGGAGCCAGGGTAAAGCGAATGGCAATCGCCGCTCCAACCTGATCACTGTCTGCCGCAGTTGGATCGTTACAGTTCGGCAGGGAACCGTCTGCGGCGAAGGTTTCCCAGATTTCTGCTCCATCCCCAAGCGGATTCCAGCGAGTGTGATAAAACACCGCGTCAGCAGAAGAGTGTGCCAGAGCGATCGCCCACTGTCCTTCTCCTTCCATCGGCGTTTCAGACTGTCCCACCCGATCTAAAACACAGCCTGCAATGCCTGCTTCCGTGACCCACTGGTTAAAGTTGCCCTGACTCTCTCCCAACCGGGGTTGATACTCATAGACGGGGCTACCATCATCGCGCACCTTGACCTCTGGCGATTTCAGCGCATTGGTGAACCAACCCACCATATTCTGCCAGGTCAGCAAAATGCTTAGAGTGATAGGGCGATCGCTGGGGTTATGTGCCGTCCAGACAAACACCGCTACGGGGTAGCTCGTTTCCTGATAGTTATGCGCCCAGATCGGTGAAAACTGCTCACAGGTCAGCGATGCCTCAAAGGCGTTGCGGTAGGCAAACCAACTGCGGGGATACAAAGCGTAATAGGTTCCCGTCTCAGAGCCATTTACCTCTGCGGGGTACCACTGCCACGAGTTTAAGCTGCCATCTTCAGGGGCTTCTGTGCACAGGGCATAGGCACGAGCAGACTGCCCCTCCGCCTGTTCAAACACACTGAACTGACACGCTGGCATAGATTGAAACAGGTGCTCTCCTCCGTCGATGTGCCAGAGGTTAAAGTCACCCCGGTGCGATCGCCCCAGGCAACCTGCACCAAAACCACCCAGCGGCGCACCATGCCAGGGACCATCATCTAAATTGCTGGCATACCGAACCGTATAGGGATGGCTCCAACCTAGACCAATAGAGCGTTTCCAGGCACAAGAGGGAATGTTGGGAAGAGAGGGTTGTTTTGTCATCCCCCGATTTTACAGGTTAACTTTTGCAAATCTTGAGCGAATCGGAATATTGTAGTGTGAAGTTTAAGACCTCAGCACTCAGCACTTTACTACTGCGGTTTCAACTGCAAAATCCTTATCCCGAATTCACACTAATCTACGGTATGCCCATCGGGTTTTGTGACATTTTTGGGCGACTCTGTTAAAATCCTCTTAGTTGTAGTTCTCTGTATCCCCCACTCCAACCATGAGCGTTCGTTCTTCTTCCCATCCAGTTGAGTTAGATGAAATTCGCTTAGAGCCTGAAACAGAGCCAATGTTCTACTACTTTGCTTATGGCTCCTGTATGTGTCCAGTGGATTTGAAGCGATCGCTGGGGGAACACACGCATTCTTATGTCATTGGTGCCGCAACTCTCAAGGGCTATCGCTTGGGATTCTTTCGTCGCTCTCAACGGCGCAACTGTGGGGTGCTCGATATTGTGAAAGACCCAACTGCCACTGTAGAAGGGGTGCTCTATCGGTTGCCGCTGCGGTTGAGCGATCGCCTGGATGAACGTGAAGAAGGCTATTGCCATGAAACGATTACCGTTCACCATCAGGGACAGGTTTTTCGCAATGTGCAGACTTACACAGTGATTGAGAAATTGACCCAGGAACATGCCCCCAACGATTGGTACTCCGGTGTTGTCTTGCGAGGGGCTATCACCTGCGGCTTACCCGAACAATATTGCTGGAAGCTGTTTCACCACATGCAACAACTGCAACAGGGGACCCTGAATGCCGCTTAAGCCGATTGAATCATGCCACAAATGTTTATAGGGAGCTGGCAGTGCCAACTCCCTTATTTAATCCTTTTTAATTCTGATTAATTCTGATCGCTGACACAGCTTTTCAAGTCGGTACTGCTTATGTAACTGCCGATAGCTCATCCACGACTCGCATTCTGCCTCGATAGATTGTCCACAGAATGCGATCGAGGACAGTTCGTTCGTCGTCGCTCAATGATTCTTCCAAAATAGCTGCCATTAACCCATAGCGATCCGCCAGCGTAATGTCGCCAGACATCGCGACTTGAGCGTAGAGGTCAAACAGAGCAGATGGGAGGAGCCTGAGTTGTAAGCACATATCGACCGTTAAACAACAATTGCAAAGTGAACGACTTGGGGAACTCCAATGCTCATAATCATCCCCCTTGCCAGGAATTGCTGAAGTGATCAAGTGCCCCTGAAATAGGTGATTGTGCTCAATAGGTTTAGTGATTGATCTCGCTGTTCATGTGTGACTCAAAACGGGTTTAAAAGTGATCCAAATCACTTTTTTTGAGTCAGAGTTTTTTAAGATATCACCTCAAAAACATACCTAACAAGGATTTCAGTTCTTTATAAAGTATCTGTGAAGCTTTGAAATTTAAGGCTGACTTTGAGGGGAGTTCGATAAGCTGTTAGTAGTCGATCATTGCTGTTTGACTTCTCCCTAGATTGCCCTCCACAGGGCTGTTCTTGAGGAGCAATAGTAATGACCACCCCGATTACTGCTTAACGCCTTCCATGCTTGAATGCTCAGGTTCAGATGAAATTTTGAAACACCTGCGGAGCGGACGTTTGCTAATGGTTAACAGCAGACGACGCAACGGGCTGATTTTATACAAGCAATTTCATGCTGAGTTTGCTGGACCCGGAGCAGCAGTGGGCGGCTTCTTTGATGAGGACTGTCAGCAGGTCATTCCCGTGGGCAATCTATCGTTGCTCGTGCCTGACTCTCATGAAGAACGACAAAAAGCATATTTGATTAGGCGACAGTGGATTCGTTTAACTCAACAATTCACCGACAACTCGGTGCCGCTACAACGAGCACAAATGATTCTCAATCAGTTTGAGAATTACTTCGACGCCAATACGATCGCCAGCTTGCCCGATGAATCCTTTGCGATGTTGGTCGGCGTGCTGCCCCAGACCATTCGCATGGCGAGACGTCCCCCCTCAGGGCAAATGCATGTCAAGGTCAAAGCCTGATCATAGAAGGGCGATCGCCCCTCCTATGAGCGTCCTTGGCATCCCTGCTGAAACTCTCTCACCGAAAAATACAAAAAATTGGGAGAAGCTCTGATTTCAGCCCTCCGAATCCTGCTCTCCATGAGATAATGAGGTGCTTTTTGGAGTCTCAATTTATCTCGAAAGGTGACAGTGGCGTGAAGGTTTTGGTGGTTGGTAATGGGGGTCGTGAACATGCCCTGGCTTGGAAGCTTTTGCAATCGTCGCGAGTACAAGAAGTCGTTTGTGTCCCAGGAAATGGGGGCACGGCAACCCTGCCAGGTTGTCGTAATTTGCCGCTATCGGTAACCGACTTTGAGGGCATCGGTCGTTTTGCCTTGGTGAATAACATTGGCTTGATTGTGGTGGGACCAGAGGTGCCTCTGGCAGCAGGCATCACCGATTATTTGCATGAGCAGGGGTTGACGGTGTTTGGTCCCACCCAGGTAGGGGCTCAGATTGAGTCGAGCAAGACCTGGGCAAAACATCTGATGCAAACGGCGGGAATTCCCACAGCACAGGCAGCTGCCTTTGATTCGGCCTCGGAGGCGATCGCTTACCTGCACCAGCAAACGGCTCCCATTGTGATCAAGGCAGACGGTTTGGCTGCCGGGAAAGGAGTCACTGTGGCTGCCACGTTAGAAGAGGCACAAGCGGCGATCGAGTCTGCCTTTGCGGGTGAGTTTGGGGCAGCGGGAAACCGAGTCTTGATTGAGGAGTGTCTGACCGGACAGGAAGCCTCGGTCTTAGCCGTTACTGATGGCATCACGATTCGTCCGTTGCTGCCCGCACAAGACCACAAGCGCATCGGCGACGGAGATACCGGAGCAAACACCGGGGGCATGGGAGCCTACGCACCCGCACCATTAGTCACACCTGCTTTGATGGAGCGCATTCAACGAGAGGTGTTGGAGCCTGCGATCGCTACATTGCGCCAACAGGGGATCGACTATCGCGGCGTGTTGTATGCCGGGTTAATGATTACCCCTGAGGGCAACCCCAAAGTGATTGAGTTTAACTGCCGCTTTGGCGACCCAGAGACGCAGGTTGTGTTACCTCTGCTTGA
The DNA here is from genome assembly GCF_014697545.1 of Oscillatoria sp. FACHB-1407. Classification (GTDB taxonomy): domain Bacteria; phylum Cyanobacteriota; class Cyanobacteriia; order Elainellales; family Elainellaceae; genus FACHB-1407. The sequence continues at coordinate 181,266 of NZ_JACJSA010000010.1, forward strand.
AACGCCTCTTGATCAATTACTCATGGCATGTGCTCAGCAGAAGTTAGAGCAGTTACCACCGCTCCAGTGGAAGTCGGGGGTCGCTGCCTGTGTTGTGGCTGCCGCAGGAGGATATCCTGGAGCTTATCAAAAGGGGTTCCCAATTACGGGGATTGAAGCAGCACAAGCAGCAGAAGCTATCGTCTTTCACGCAGGAACAAAAATTAAAGCCGAGACGCTAGTCACCGATGGGGGGCGAGTGCTGGGGGTAACGGCGATCGCAGATGACTTTAAGGGGGCGATCGCACAGGCTTATGAAGCGATGGGTCTAATTCAATTTGAGTCGATGTACTATCGGCGAGATATTGGACACCAGGTGCTTCACCAAAGTTAAGGATATGTAACAATAGAAACGAATTATGATTAAGAGTTACAAGCTGTAACTTAGCCTGAATCGATCGCTAACCCGTCTGCTGCTCATGGGCAGAGCTAATGAGCAAAGATGATGGGCAAAGTTGTTTCTTAATCCCTCCCTCCTTCGCCCACCCCTGATTTCCCTTGCTAACGTTTTTAGAGCAGATTAGAGCCATTATTCATCGCTGGTGGTCTGAGTTCACACTCCAGACTCGCCTGATGGCAGCTGCAACGCTCGTGGTTTCTCTCGTGATGAGTAGTCTCACCTTTTGGGCGGTAAATTCAATTCAGCAAGATGCACGCCTCAACGATACCCGGTTCGGGCGTGATTTAGGGTTGTTATTGGCAGCAAACGTTGCTCCTCTGGTTGCTGAGGATAATCGAACAGAGCTAGCTCGATTCTCCCATCGCTTCTACAGCAGCACCTCCAGCATCCGCTACATGATCTATGCCGATGAAGATGGCAACATCTTTTTTGGCATCCCCTTCTCCGAATCGGAGGTACAGAACTCGCTGACCATCCGCCGTCGGATTCAACTGCCGGATAACTACGCTGCTAATGTTGACTACCCCATGGTGCGGCAACACCTGACCCCCGATGGCGAAGTCACCGATGTGTTTGTGCCCATTCTGCACGAGGGCAAATATCTGGGTGTGTTGGCGTTGGGGACGAATCCCAACCCCACAGTCGTGACCTCATCCCACCTGACCCGTGATGTGACAATCGCCGTTTTTGTGTCGATCTGGGTCATGGTGATTTTGGGCGCAGTGTTTAATGCTCTGACGATCACTAAACCGATTAAAGAACTGCTGTTTGGAGTCAAAAACATTGCCGCTGGAAACTTCAAGCAACGTATTGACCTGCCTCTGGGGGGTGAGTTGGGGGAACTAATCCTCAACTTCAACGAGATGGCGGAGCGGCTAGAAAGCTATGAAGAACAAAATATTGAAGAACTGACGGCTGAAAAAGCCAAGTTAGAAACGCTGGTCGCCACGATCGCCGATGGAGCGGTGTTGCTGGATGCCAACATGCACGTGATTCTCGTCAACCCCACCGCGCGTCGGCTATTTGGTTGGGAGAGCAACGACGCAATGATTGGCGAGCATGTCTTAGAACACCTGCCCGCCCCCGTCAAACTTGAGCTAAAGCGTCCTCTTTCAGAAATCGCCTCTGAGACTGCCTCTCCTGAAACGTTACGAGAGAGGGAGTGGTCAGAGTTTCGGATCACGATTCCAGAACCGATTCACCGGACGGTACGAATCCTGTTGACAACCGTTCTCGATCAGTATCGCGAAACCCTCAAAGGGATTGCTATTACCGTCCAGGACATCACTCGTGAAGTGGAGCTAAACGAAGCCAAAAGCCAGTTCATCAGCAATGTCTCTCACGAACTCCGCACGCCCCTGTTCAACATCAAGTCGTTTATCGAAACGCTGCACGAATACGGGGAAGATTTGAGTGATGAAGAGCGACGCGAGTTTTTAGACACCGCGAATCGCGAAACCGATCGCCTGACCCGGTTGGTCAATGACGTGTTGGATCTGTCCCGTCTGGAATCGAACAAACGCTATAGCTTCGATGCGGTTTATATCTCTCAGGCGGTTGAGCAAACCCTGCGAACTTATCAACTTAATGCTAAAGACAAAGGCATCGAACTGATTCAAGAGATTCAACCCGACCTGCCTCCAGTACTGGGTAACTACGATTTGCTGTTGCAGGTGTTTGCCAATTTGGTGGGCAATGGTTTGAAGTTTACCCAGGCTGGAGGACGAGTTGCCATCCGTGCCTATGTGCTGGATGCAGAACTGAGCAACGATTATCTACCGGGGTTGGTACGCATTGAGGTGTCAGATACAGGGATCGGCATTGATCCTGAAGACCAGGAAGCCATTTTCGATCGCTTCTTCCGAGTTGAAAATCGAGTTCATACCCTGGAGGGAACCGGGTTGGGCTTGTCGATCGTGCGAAATATTGTTGAGAAGCACCATAGCTCCGTGCATCTGGTCAGTGAGGTCGGGGTCGGTACAACCTTCTGGTTTGACCTCGCTGTGTTTCAAGAGAATCCGCCCGTATTAGAGCCACTGCCGCTGTCTCATACCTCAACAGATGCGATCGCAGAGGCTTCACCGCTTTTGTTCAGCCCTAGCTCCTCCCAACCTTCGTGATCGTCCAGAATGACTGAACCAGTATGGTGTACGCGATTGACTTTGGAACCAGCAACACGGTAATTGCTCGCTGGAACGCAGCAACCGGAAAACCCGAAACTCTATCCCTGGTTGATTTGTCAGTGCGGTTGGCAAACAATCCACCGTTGATTCCGAGTCTGATCTATATCGAGAATGCAACTCAGGAAACCGTGGTACTGGGGCAATCGGTGCGCGATCGCGGCTTAGACCTGACTAGCAACCCTCGCTTCTTTCGCAACTTCAAACGCGGCATTGGCACCGATATTCAAGGATTTTTGCCAGCATTAGACGGACGCAGCGTCACCTTTGAGCAGGTGGGGCAGTGGTTCCTGACGACCCTGATTCAGCAACTCCAGGCGATCGATCCTCAGATGAATTCGCTGGTACTAACGGTTCCGGTGGACAGCTTTGAAGCCTATCGCAACTGGCTCTCGCACGTATCTCAATCGGTGCAAATTGAGCAAATTCGTCTGCTGGATGAACCCACGGCAGCAGCGTTAGGCTACGGCTTAACCGATGAAAAAACCTTGTTAGTCGTGGACTTTGGGGGTGGCACACTTGACCTGTCGCTGGTGCAACTCGAAAAGAGTGTCCAACCGGGCGCAAAACCCCTGGGCTTTATTCTCAAGTGGGGACAAAAAGCGGTGGAATCATCAGCGCAACGTCCTAAGATTGCCCGCGTACTCGCTAAAGCCGGACAAAACCTCGGTGGGGCAGACATTGACAACTGGCTAGTGGATCACTTTTCTACCACACAGGGAATCGCCGCAACCCCTGTCACGCTGCGATTGGCAGAACGCCTCAAAATTCAACTCTCTAGTCAGACCGAGGCAACCGAAGCCTACTTCAACGATGAGACGTTAGAGAGCTATGAACTGAAGCTCGATCGCGATCGCTTCACTCAGATTCTCCAGGAACACCAGTTCTTTGAGCGGTTGGATGAATTGATGACACAGGTGTTACGGCAGGCACGGCGACAGGGGTTAGAAGCCGATGATATTGATGCCGTCATGCTGGTTGGGGGAACAGCCCAAATTCCAGCGGTCAAAGACTGGGTGGAGCAGTACTTCCCCGTTGAGAAGATTCGCTTTGAGCAACCCTTTGAGGCGATCGCCCACGGTGCACTGCAACTGAGCCAGGGGGTTGAGGTCAAGGATTTCCTGTATCACAGCTACGGCATCCGCTATTGGGATCGTCGCAAAAACGGGCATAGCTGGCACTCCATCATCAAAGCCGGACAACCCTATCCCATGCCAGAACCCGTCGAGTTGTATCTGGGAGCTTCCATCGACAACCAACCCAGCATTGAATTGGTGATTGGCGAACTGGGGTCAGAAAATAGCCAGACTGAAGTTTACTTTGAGGGCGATCGCCTCGTCACCCGCCGCATCAGTGGGGGCAGTAGCCAGGTGCAACCCCTCAACGACACCCCCGAAGCCCGCAGCATCGCCAAGCTCACCCCTCCCGGTTATCCCGGCAGCGATCGCATTAAAGTGCTGTTTTGGGTAGATGGCGATCGCTTCCTGCGGATCACAGTTGAAGATTTGCTGGCAAATGACACATTAATCGACAGCAAACCTGTCGTGAGGTTGAGCTAGAAATGAAAGGCTAAAGGATGAAGGATGAAAAATAAAAGAGATGCCATGTCTGAACTAAAGTCCTCAGACTTTTATCCTTTAGCCTTCATCCTTTAGCCTTTCCCTATGCCCCTGCCAACGCCCCAAATACGACACAGCCGATCGCGATCCCTACAACAATCGGTAGCTTTTTGAGGCTGGCGAGAATCACCGCAAGGGTAGCGGCGATCGCTCCCAGGCTACTTTGGGGAGTGTCGGTAAAACTGGCAATGCTGCCGACGGTGATCACCAGAATCACAGCGAGGGGCAAATGGGCAAGCCAGCGAGTCGGGATGAATTTGGGGGGAACCCACACCCCAGAACTCCGCATTACATAGGTACCAATGCCAGCTAATGCAATAATCAACCAGATCATGAAGAACCTTCCTTAGCATCAGAAATGGAAGCGGATGAGGGTGGGTTAAGCAGGAGGGTTGCGGCGATCGCAACCCCCAAAATGGCAATCAGGATGCCAGTTGAGCCAAAACTTTGGGTGACCAGTGCAAGGGCAACACCGATGCCGATGACCACTACAACCTCACGTCCCCACAATCGCCGGACGTTATCGGTCAGCAAATAGAGGAACATCGCAGGCAGGGCAAATTGCAACCACCGTTCTGGGATTTGCAGTCCTACAACGGCTCCCAGGCAGGTGCCCAAAACCCAGGCAGACCAGCAACTCACATTCATGCCCAGGTAGTACAGAAACGATCGCGGTTCGTCGAGCATATTCAGGGCAAAGGTTTCATCGATCAGACCATGCGCCAATAGCCAGCGTTTGCCCCAGGGAAACCGGTTATAAATTTTTTGAGCCGCTGCCAGACTCATGGGAATATGGCGCAGGTTAATGATCAGCATGGTCAACACAATGCTGAACCAGGGCAACCCCTGACGCACCGCCTCCGCTGCGGCAAACTGGGATGCTCCGGCATAGACTCCCATTGACATGCCAATCGTGGCGATCGCCGGAATACCTGCCTGCACCGAGACGGCTCCAAAACTAACGGCAATTGGAAAGAAACCAGCCACCACGCCAATGACGCGACTGGCACCCTTCAAGAAATCATTCATGTGAACCCCCGTGAACTCGAACCTTGTATCTCAGGTTACTGAAGGGCGATCGCTTGGGTCTTGAATGTTATTGCTCTGTTTCAACCAAGAGAATGGGACAAGGGGGAATGGCTCCTTCGCACCTCCTGCCCCACTCTACCGCTGTGTCCATAACGTTCAACCATGAGGAGAACGGGCTAAAATGTGGGAACTTAGACGCTTCAAACCCATTCACACGTCACTCTGCTCAACAGCGAGTTAAACCTATGGTGCAAGAACTAACCCATCCCACAACTGATCCAGGACTGCGACCCGAATTAGAAGCCTTTTGGATGCCCTTCACGGCAAATCGACAGTTTAAGTCCAAGCCTCGCATCTTTGTCTCCGCCAAAGATATGCACTTCACCACGGAGGATGGACGACAGGTCTTAGACGGCACAGCAGGGTTATGGTGCGTGAATGCAGGACATTGCCGTACCCGAATTGTAGAAGCCGTTCACCAACAGGTTGCTACCTTAGATTTTGGTCCTACTTTCCAAATGGGGCATCCCGGCCCCTTCCAGTTAGCCGATCGCCTTGCCAAGATGTTACCGGGCGATCTAGATCATGTTTTCTTTGCTAACTCTGGATCGGAAGCCGTAGACACAGCCCTCAAAATTGCGATCGCCTATCATCGGGCGCGAGGTCAGGGCACTCGTCAGCGGCTCATCGGACGCGAGCGCGGATATCACGGGGTCGGTTTTGGTGGTATCTCTGTCGGTGGCATTGGCCCCAACCGCAAGTTCTTTGGCAGTTTGCTCAACGGAGTTGACCATCTGCCCCACACCCACAATCTGGAACACAACGCCTTCAGCAAAGGGCAACCAGAGTGGGGTGCCCATCTGGCAGATGAGCTAGAACGGCTTGTGGCACTGCATGATGCCTCCAACATTGCTGCTGTTATTGTGGAACCCGTCGCAGGCTCAACGGGTGTGCTGATACCACCTAAAGGCTATTTGCAGCGACTCCGCCAAATCTGCGATAAACACGGTATTTTGCTGATTTTTGATGAAGTCATTACCGGGTTTGGGCGACTCGGCAGTTCCTTTGCAGTCGAGCATTTTGATGTCATGCCTGATATGGTGACCGTCGCAAAAGGCATCACCAATGGCACGATTCCCATGGGAGCCGTGTTTGTCCGGAAGGGCATTTATGAGGCGTTTATGGATGCACCTGACAACGCGATCGAACTGTTCCATGGATACACCTATTCGGGTCATCCAGTCGCTTGTGCCGCAGGACTGGCAACCTTGGACATTTACGAAGAAGAAGGTCTGTTCCAACGAGCACGGGATATATCGAGCTATTGGGAGAATGCCGTTCATTCATTGAAAGGCTTGCCCCATGTTATTGATATTCGCAACCTGGGATTAGTTGCAGGGATTGAGCTAGAGTCTATTCCTGGAAAGCCGACGGCTCGTGCTTTTGACATCTTTTTGCGGTGTTACGAAAAAGGTTTATTGATTCGTACAACAGGCGATATCATTGCCCTCTCACCACCGCTCATTATCGAGAAGCATCACATCGACCAGTTAGTCGAAATGCTCTCTGAGGTAATACGCGAAACTGCGTAATACCTTTCCATTTGAGCTACACATTCACGCATCTGTCAGGGCGGTTCGCGAACCACCCTGACAGCGTCTGTAGTTCAGCGTTACTGAATAGAGGGATGATTATTTTGATACAGACATGAGTGAGGCACTCACATTCCTTTCAGGTGAATCGTTTGAACCATTGCGAGCATCCTGCTTGCGACTCATTCATCCCCAAGATTAGCAACATCTGTTGTTCTACTTTTTTCAGTCAACGAGTTGTTTTCATTGACTCATTCAACACTTTATTTCTACTTCTTTTTCTTCTTCTTACCTTTCTTTTTATCTCGTTTAGAAAACGGATCAGAATTGGCGGGTACTAATTCAGCTACTGTACTTTTAGCAGTACTCACTGCCTCCTGTACCGCTGTTTTTGCTGTATTGCCAATGTGACTGGCTGATTGTTGGACAGACCTCTTAGAATGTTTTGGAGTTGTTTTTAAGGTGTCCATGACATCTGTAAAACTGGGTGTGACATCTCCAACTGCTAACCGAATGGCATCGATCGCATCTCGCATGGATAACCTCACATCACTCAAATTATCTTGAACACCAAACGCTGCACTTTGAATCGGATTGGTAGCTGTGTGATGCTGTGAAGCAGTCTCTTCTTTGGAGGAATCACGGCTCTCATTAGATGCATTTTGGTTTGATGCATTAGACTCATCATCATTGTCAGCATGACGACCATTGCCATTTCCCGCTTTTTGAATGAGTCGCTCTACCGCCGCTTCAACAACTTCACCAATCAGCGCACCAACAATCGTTGCACCAATAGTTTTTGCATTTCCACCTAAAGCACCCATGACTCCTTGATTACCTTGCGCTTCATCAAGAAGATGGTTTTTTTTGGACTTCTTTTTTGCCATCATTATCCACTAAAAAGCATCAAGTCCTTAACTTTAACTTAACCACTTGAGCACTGTATCTACAGTAAGGACGAGCTTTAGGTGCGATCGCTCTACTTCAAGAAAGAGGATAAATAAGACTCAATTCAGATTGAGCCTCTGGCACATCAATTTGCAGCAATCATCACACTATTGGATTTAATCACGGCAAAAACATCTTTTCCTTTCTTTAATCCCAGGTTATCTGCGGATGTTCGCGTCACAATCGACACCAACTCCACGCCTGGGGCAATCGCCAGAGTGACTTCTGCATTTACAGTCCCTTTGACAATCCGCTTCACTTTCGCTCTTAGAATATTGCGGGCACTAATCTGCACCGTTGGTAACGTTGCAGTACTGACTGTTTCAGCACTACCTGTGAGCGGCATCTCATCTTCTTCCTCTAAATCCTCGGAGAATTCGATGGTGTTAACATCAATCGACTCAGAAGGGAGCGATCGCCCCATTTGCCGAATCATTTCCCGTAAAATCTCGGTTTTAGTCCGCTGCGTTTGCTGACAAATCTGCTCCAGAATTTGCCTTTCTTCATCCGACGATTGAAACGTAATCCAGCCTTGTTCCTTTCTTGGCATCGTAGAATACTAAATAAGTTGGTATAAAGTTGGTACTATTTGCTCATCAATTAATTCTAGCGACAGATTGCAGGTCTAATCGTTCTGAATTAACAGCACCAACTCGGTTTCCCAATTCAATTCAAGTTTGGTCTTATGAAACGAAGACGCGTTCTCGCTTTTCTCAGCGGATTGCTGGCGACACTCATGCTGGCGATCGGTGTTCGGTTTATCCTGCCCACTCCTGCTAAGGCCCAATCGGTAACCCTATTGATCGCTGCTGCTGCCAGTCTCCAAGATGCCCTCGAAGAGCTCGATCCAATGTTTGAACGAGCCAACCGGGACATCACCATCAACTACAACTTTGCTGCGTCTGGACCGCTACAACAACAAATTGAACAAGGTGCACCCGTTGACCTCTTCATTTCGGCGGCTGCCCGACAAATGAATACACTGCAAGAACGCAATCTCATCGTCTCCAACACCCGTCGCAATCTGCTGACGAACAACCTGGTTTTAGTTGTGCCACGTAACTCTACGTTGCAACTCAGTGGCTTCCGGCAGTTAACCAATCCCAGAGTCAGACACATTTCAATCGGAGAACCACGCAGCGTTCCTGCCGGACAATACGCTGAAGAATTATTTACTAACCTGGGAATTTTAGACCAACTACAATCCAAATTTGTACTCGGAAACTCAGTTCGTAATGTGTTGGCAAGCGTTGAAAGTGGCAACGCTGATGCAGGAGTAGTTTACACAACCGATGCTCGCATTGCAGATCAGGTGCAACAAGTGGCAACTGCTCCCAGCAACTTACACTCACCCATCGTGTACCCGATGGCAGTAATTGCCACTAGCCGCAACCAAGAAGCCACTCGTACCTATGCTCGATTCCTGAGCAGTAGCCAGGCTCAGGCCGTATTCCGACGCTATGGCTTTGGCATTGCCTCCTAAAGCAGGGCATGGGGTAGAGAGGTGATGGAGTGATAGGTAATGAACGCTCCACCTCCCCCACTCCCCCACTCTTTTACTCTCCTACTCTCCCACTCCCTACTTTCCACATGACCCCCGAGCTTTCCCCGTTGTGGATTTCGCTTAAAACCGCAGGGCTTGCTACCCTTGCCACGTTTTTTACAGGTATTGCAGCAGCTTACTGGATGCTGGGTTATCGAGGACGATGGAAGTCCATTATTGAAGGGATTTTCATTTCACCGTTGATCCTGCCGCCAACGGTAGTGGGCTTTTTGCTGTTGTTGCTGTTTGGCAGAAATGGTCTTTTTGGGCAGTTACTGGTGCAGTTTAATTTCACCATTGTCTTCACCTGGTATGCCGCTGTGATCACCGCTACCGTGGTGGCATTTCCCTTAATGTATAAAACCGCATTGGGGGCATTCGAGCAGGTTGATAGCAGTCTGCTCCAAGTAGCTCAAACGTTGGGTGCCTCCAGGGCACGGATTTTCTGGCGCATCCTCCTGCCTCTTTCGGTGCCGGGAATTTTAGCGGGAACCACACTTGCATTTGCGCGAGCGTTAGGGGAGTTTGGTGCAACCCTGATGCTGGCAGGAAACATTCCTGGGCAAACGCAAACCATTCCCATGGCGATTTACTTTGCGGTAGAAGCAGGGGCAATGAATGAGGCATGGCTATGGGTCAGTATCATCATGACGATCTCGCTGTCGGGCATCATTGCAGTAAATTTGTGGCAAAAGCAGTATGAGCGCAAGGTTCGGGGGCTTTCGTTTGGGGTGGTTGAAGCGAATGAACCTGTTACCAGTAGGGGTCAACGGGCTGAATCTCCTCAAATTGTGCCCCTGGTCAAGCCGACCTTCTCGGATACGCAGCAGGGATTGTTGGTTGATATTCAAAAACAACTCACCAACTTTACGCTGAATACAGCATTTGCGGCTCAACAAGAGACGCTGGGATTGCTGGGGGGGTCAGGTTCTGGTAAAAGCATGACTCTCCGCTGCATTGCAGGTGTTGAAACACCTACTCAAGGTCGCATTGTCTTAAATGGTCAATTGTTGTTTGATTCGGAGCGGCGAATCAATGTTCCAAGTCATCAGCGTAAAGTCAGTCTGGTGTTTCAGAACTACGCTCTATTTCCTCACATGACCGTCGCCCAAAACATTGCCTTTGGGTTGCAGCATTTGCCCAAAACAGTCCGATCGCAACGGGTGAGCCAACAACTTGCATTAGTCCAGTTAGGGGGATTGGGCGATCGCTATCCCCATCAACTATCCGGCGGACAACAACAAAGGGTAGCCTTAGCACGAGCACTGGCAACAGAGCCAGAGGCATTGTTGCTGGATGAGCCATTTTCGGCACTCGATACCTACCTGCGTGCTCAGGTCGAACGACAATTAATCGAGACGCTATCAACCTATTCAGGGGTGACACTGTTTGTAACCCACAACCTGGAGGAAGCCTTTCGGGTCTGTGAAAAGCTCATGGTGATGTCAGGAGGAAGGGCGATCGCCTTTGATTCTAAGCACCGCATTTTTGAACACCCCCAAACCGTGCGTGTGGCTCAGCTCACGGGATGTAAAAACTTTTCCCGTGCTGCGGCAGTTGAACCAGACGTCATAGAGGCGATCGACTGGGGCGTTAAATTGCAAGTTGCAGAAGCGATCGCCGACCATTCCACCGATGTGGGAATTCGCGCTCATCAGATCAGCATTACACCAACCGATCTGGGTTTGCCGAATACCTTCCCCTGTTGGTTAGCCTCCACCAGCGAAACTCCACATCGTATGACCCTGTTTCTCAAGTTGAACGATCAACCGGACGGAGCACAGGACTACCATGTGCAAGCCGAAGTATTTAAGGAAAAGTGGCAGGTGCTGAAGGATCATCCTCTTCCCTGGTATGTGCAGTTTGATCCCCTGCGTCTGATGCTGATGGCTGGTTAACTAGCCTCAAGCAGTGATCACAACGGCACGATCATGGTGACCTCGGCTTGGAACCCAACCTTCCCAAACTCATACCTTTTGTCGCTGCTTCACGCACCAATTTCAACTTCAAAATAGATGTTTTTCCGATCGCCCGGAATCACCTCAATTCTGCTCATGCGTGTCACTCGTGACAAATATTCACTGATGTTTCTGATGTTGCCTACGATACTCCAATAAGTTTCAGCGTTGGTACAGGTAATGGTTAGGATTGGCATATCCAGATTCACTGCGATTGACCACTGGCAGTGAGCCAGCAGTGCTTGTGTAATGCGATCGCATCCATCATAAAAGTGTTTGTTGACCGCCTCTTCAAGTTGTAAGAGCAAGGCGCGATCATCAGGAGGAAGTGCAGACGGTTGCATAGGTCACTTGCGGGAGTAATAACGAAGGGTGAAGGGTTGGCTGTGTACAACGGTGAATTTATCCGCTGCATTGATGTGTAAGTTCTAACGAGATAACCGATTTGTAGAGCGATCGCTTCCTGCTGTTAGAGCGCACCAAAGACATACGAGCATTTTTTGATTACCAACTATATTGGTAGCATTTATGGGTGCGATAAGGGGGTCACCGTTAAGCCTGTACTCGCATTCCAAAAGCCGGTCGTGGTCAACGTTTCAAGATTCCTTGGGTTTGGGGTACGAGTATTTCTAAGTTGAGTTCGAGATACAAGCTTCTAGCAGTTGCAGTTGGGCTAACCCTCGTTCCCTTTGGATGGAGAGGATAGCTTTGGTCAGAGAGCCAATACCTTAATCAGTCAGCTATCGATTAACCGATACCCTCAAAAGACGAATTGCCAGAGGCTAGAACCCCTGGCAATGAAGCAAAACAACGGTAGGACGGACAAGCTGGTGACAAGATTCGAACTTGCGACCTGCTGATTACAAGTCAGCTGCTCTACCAACTGAGCTACACCAGCAATCAACAGATACTATAACACTATTTCGGATCGTTCTTTTCCAAGTTTCCCCTGACTTATTTAGAATTACCTCCCAGGTAGAAACACGGAATCTTTATGAAAGCACGACTAACCAAGAAGATTAAGCAAAATCAGCGATTGAGACTATCACTTCCTCTTAAAAACATTTAAACCAGTAATATTACTACCGCTGTGTAGAGGGTTTGAGGTATGGTTTCTCCGTATTTAGATTCAGATTATTCCGCTTCAGGGTTAACGACTCCTGATCTGCTCAATCCTTCGCAAGCCATCGCCGACCTGATTGACGATAATCGTCTCATTCAAACCCATATCCGCTTACAAATTCCTAAAAACTTTCATCGAGAGCCGATTATCTCTCGCCTCATTTCCGAGCATCGGATTGCAGTCAACGTCACTTCAGCACCTGCTGCAACTAATCTAAGGTGCGATCGCTGGTTTACTCTGGAGTTGCGAGGTAAGGTCAAGCAAGTTCGCAATGCGTTGGCTTACCTAAATGAAATCAACCATTCCGGACATCCGTAGTTCTAGTGATAAGACATTCAAAATAACCCTAAAGGGTACCAGCATTGGCAACCACAAAAGCCAAATTTTACGGATGCCAGTAACTGAGCAAGTTTGATTACATCGGAGATATAGCAATATCTAGCGATAGAAACAATGATTTGCTTCTATCGGACTGGATAGCAGCTACAGAAACCTTCGCACCCCTAGGATGGGTTTATGAACGGCACTCCCGAAGTAATCACGGTTTATGCACCCAGACGTATTGACTGCTGTACTGCTCCTTTCCTGGCTAAGGATTTAGATGAAAAATTACAAGCAGGGGTGTCTCTCATCCTTGATTTGGGTCAAACTCGGTTTATTGATCCTCCCAGCGCAGATGTCTTGATTCAGGGAATTTTGAAGGCAAAACAACGCCGCGCCCGTTTATCGCTACAAAGAGTAGCCCCCCAAGTTAAGGTCGTTCTAGAGATGGCAGGGGTGCTGCAATTTTTCCGCCGCAAATAACCTCATAGTCAAATTGAATTGTGATCAAGGCAGATGTCGGTAGGGACGGGTTTTGTAGATAGGTTCTTAGGTTTGCCGTTAGTAAACCGCTAAACCCGCCCTTACGAGCATCTGCATTTGCACGGGAAACCATCTAAATCGGTATCACCAGTCAGTCGCAGGCTTTAGCTCACAATTTTGGGGTCGTATCACTACCATTCAAAAATTGCATTTTGTTAATGCGTCAACTGCATAGAAGACTTTTCCCTGACCATATAAAAGGTTAGATTAGAATTACTTGTTAACTGGATTAAAAATACTTGTCATCGCTTGCCCTGATTCCTGTGCCCTAGTTTTAGATCAATGCAGATTATGGATAAAAGAGCTGACAAAAAACATCAAGACCAAGTTGTTGCTACCTCTGGCAACACATCCGGTGCCGACTTCAATTTTGATTTGTGGGCAAGTGCGGTGAAGCGGCAGATGATTGCCTCACTGCGCAAGCGTGGTGATCAATAATTGATTCCTGAATGGGCAGAAATTGCTTAAAATCAAGCGGAAACTCTCATTCAGGCATTCATGAGCCAGATTTCACCGCAAAAGCCCCCGATTACGTCTCAACCCAGGGCTAAAACCAACGTTTTACAGCAGCACGCTCCCTGGCTCTACGCATTTTGGAAATTTTCTCGCCCCCATACCGTTGTTGGTACAACACTCAGTGTTTTGGGGTTGTATTGCATTGCTCTATCCCGTGTTGGAGTGTTGTCTTCTGCTGAAGGCTTCAATGCCTTGCTAACAGCGGGACAAGCAGCAATCATGGATGCAGTATTGCCAACGTTGCTGGCGTGTCTCTGCGGCAATGTTTACATTGTGGGGCTTAACCAGTTAGAGGATGTAGCGATCGATCGGGTCAACAAACCTCACTTGCCACTTGCGTCAGGGGAATTTTCTCGGCGGGAGGCGCAAGTTATTGTCGTATTAACAGGTATTGTGGCGATCGCCCTTGCTGTTCTCCAGGGTCATTTTTTACTGGCTACGATTGGCATTAGTTTGGCGATCGGCACTGCCTACTCACTCCCGCCTATTCGTTTAAAGCGATTCCCCGTATGGGCATCGTTTTGCATCTTCACTGTTCGTGGGGTTGTGGTGAATGTAGGCTTGTTTCTGCACTTTAACGATCGGTTGCAGCAAAACACAGCCATACCCATCACGGTATGGGTGCTGACAGCCTTTATTCTGGTGTTTACATTGGCGATCGCCCTGTTCAAGGACATTCCAGATATGGAAGGCGATCGACGCTACAACATTACGACGTTTACGATTCGTCTGGGACAGCGAGCCGTATTTAACCTCTGCCGCTGGATTTTGACCAGTTGTTATGTGGGCATCATGATGGCTGCCCGATGGATGCCCCAGGTCAATACAGCGTTGTTGATTGGGGTTCACAGCGTGATTTTAGCTTTGTTCTGGTGGTACAGCTTGCGCGTCGATCTACAAGATAAAGCCCAGATTGCTCGGTTCTACCAATTTATTTGGAAACTGTTTTTTCTGGAATATCTGCTGTTTCCGATTGCCTGTTTACTGGGGTAGCAGTCAGTCCTAATTTCAGGAACTATTTTGGGGATTTAGTCGTCTGCAAGCGTAGCGTACCGGGTTTTAGTATCGGACTTAACGTAAAGTTTAGTGGGCAAGATTAAACTTTCATGACGGAAAACAACACCCCTTCTCCAACCTCTGGTAAGTTGAGCGACAAGCTAAAAACGCTAGCGATCCAGGGCTTACTTGGAACGATTTCTCTCACTGCCGCTGCTATAATCCCCATTTTGGTGCAGCGATTTTTCACTCCTCCGACTTCTGTAGTGCCTGCTTCTACCGTGCCAGGTGCTGCTCCGGTTGAGATTCAATCTCAAACCAACCCTGAACCTCAGTTAAATGTTCAGTCTGAAGGCAAACAACGAGGCAGGGAGCGGAATAGATCTCGGGAGGAAGATGACGATTAGAGAGAGATGGGCGATCGCTCAGCATTCACCTCTAATGGGCATCTATGGGGAGCAACCTCTCTCAAATTTTGCAATCGCAAGGGACACGCTTTGTCCGCATTCTCTGGTGTGATAATGCGAATGTGATTCGGGGCAAAGCCTTTCACGTTGGGTTTTTGTCAGAGCATCAGACCCACGGCATCGGTATCTCGATCGCTCAACAAGCCATTCCCGTCATGTATGACGCGGTTGCAGCGGAGAGTGGGTTGGGTCCGGTGGGTGAAGTGTGGTTAACCCCTGACTGGTCTACCCTCAACCCGTTGCCCTACGCAGTAGGTCATGCGCGGGTGATGGGAGACATGGTGCATCAGGGAAAACCGTGGGCATTATGTCCGCGATCGTTTCTCAAGCGGATGATTGCCCAGGCAGATGAAATGGGCTTGCAGATCAAAGCCGCCTTTGAGCATGAATTTTACTTGTTGCGATCGCCTACTTCACCCGATGAACTGACTCCAGCCGATCAAACTGTGTTTGCAGCGACACTGGGCATGGACTTAAACCAGCCCGTCATTGATGACATTGCTGAAGCCCTGTTGTCTCAAGGTATTCCCGTCGAACGCTACTACCCAGAGTCGGGTCCGGGACAACACGAAATCTCCATCCGCTACACTGATGCACTGCGAGCGGCAGACTGGCAAATCGCCTTTCGAGAAACCGTCCGGGGGGTGGCATTGCGGCATGGGTTACGTGCCTCGTTTTTACCCAAGATTTTTGCTAACCATGCTGGCAGCGGCTGTCATCTGCATCTCAGTGTGTGGCAGGATGGGCAGAACATTTCTTCCGATCCCCATAGTGCCAGTGGCCTGTCTAAAACGGCGATCGCTTTCATCGCAGGCATTCTAGAGCACTTACCCGCTTTGATGGCGGTGACGACTCCCAGCGTCAACTCCTATCGTCGCCTGCAACCTCATTTTTGGAGTGGAGCGTTCCGCTGTTGGGGTCTAGACAATCGGGAAGCTGCGGTGCGCGTTCCCAGCAATCCCGTTGGTGCTCCCACACACATCGAACTCAAGACGGTGGATGCATCTGCTAATCCCTACCTGGCATTGGGGGCGGCGATCGCCGCTGGTTTAGACGGCATTCAACGAGGGCTTGAGCCGGGAGAACCTGTCAGCGTTGACCCAGGGTATATGCCTGAGCAGGAACGGGTGAACCAGGGAGTTGATCGGCTGCCCACCAACTTGGGAGAGGCGATCGCCCACTTGAGCCAAAACAACACGCTGTTGAATGCACTCAGTGCAGATTTAGCCAGAGCCTTTCTTGCGGTGCGTCGAGCCGAGTGGCAAGCCCTCAAGGAGATGAGCTTGGAGGACGAGGTCAAGTTGTTGTTGGAGCGGTATTGAAAAAATGGGAAGTAGGAAGCGGGAGTAGGGGGCAGAGAATGGATTTATCTCATATCAGCGCGATCGACCAGCACGCCCACAACCTGTTGCGACCAGAGGTCATGGCGAACACGCCATACACTGCCGCTTTTACAGAAGGATACGCCCCGGCAATTGTGAACGGTCATGCCAACCATACATTGTGCTATCGCCGTAGCCTGCGGGAGATTGCGGAATTGCTCAATTGTGACTCTACGCAGGAGACAATCCTGAGACGACGGACTGAGTTGGGTTTAGAGGAACTGACTCGCCTCTGCTTTGGGGCGGCGAATTTGAAGGCGATCGTGTTGGATGATGGGTTTCTGCCAGACACGATCTTGCCAGTGGAATGGCACCAGCCCTTTGTCACGACTCATCGCCTGCTACGGTTGGAATGGTTAGCGGAGCAGATGATTCCCCAGGTAAATCGGTTTGAAATTTTTTTGGAATGGTTTCGCAGTGAGTTAGACCCACCCCCCAAAGGGGTGATCGGCTTCAAAAGCGTAGCTGCCTATCGCACTGGATTAGACATTCAATCGATTCCCTACGACATGGCAGCAGACTCGTTTTATGCCATTCAGCAAGGCTTTCCTGGACAACGCATTCGATTAGCAGATAAACCTCTAATTGACTTTCTGTTGCATGAGGCACTGGCGATCGCCGCTCGTTATCAGCTACCCGTGCAATTTCACACAGGCTTTGGTGATCCTGACCTGGATCTGCGTCTGGCGAATCCGCTTCATCTGCGACCACTACTCGAAAATCCCCGCTATCAGACCGTTCCCATTGTGTTGTTGCACGCTGCCTATCCCTTTACCCGTGAAGCCGGATATTTGACAGCTGTTTATCCTCAGGTTTATCTGGATTGTGGTCTGGCGGTGCCATTTTTGAGTGTGGCAGGGATGCGACAGGCGATCGCCATGATGCTTGAACTCAGCCCTACCAGCAAATTGATGTATTCTTCTGATGCCCATCTCATCCCAGAGTTGTACTATTTGGGAGCCAAATGGGGGCGAGAGGCACTGGCACAGGTGTTAGAGCAAGCTATTCAAGATGGCGATCTAACCGCGTTAGAAGCGGAAGAAGTCGCTGTTGCGATTTTGGCTGGCAATGCTAGTGTTCTCTACCGAATCGGTGATAGAGCGACTACTGTTCCAGAAAGATGAATTCTCGAATACAGCAAGCAAACTGAGGGTGGCGGTCAGGGCGATCGCTGTCAGAATCGTGTCAACTCTTAAGTCTAAATTCAGTTTCATCATCTTCCTCTCCACCAATCAATCGAAACGGGGTAGTACAAGCGGGATCAATTTCCCAGAGGATAACTGGATCCTACCCACGTTGACCGCCGTGAATTCACGATTGTTCTCCCTTTCACAGAATCATCACTTCTCCGTTGAATTCCGTAAAAACTTAATCAAATCTCAATTGGGGAAGGACTTACGCACTTGCAGCCTAAACCCATGACAAAGCTGCTCTACTCCTCGCGATAGAATTGAGTCTGGGGATCTTTAGAGGATTGGGCGATCGCACCTATGCTGGAAACTTTCCGAACCTGGCTCTATGGGCTGGAGCAGTTTGCTAATGGGCAAGTGGCGGATCAATTGACTCATTTGACTCCGCTCAGTGTGGGGATCATTTTTGCGGCGGGGTTATTGACCAGCCTCACTCCTTGCATGTTGTCGATGCTACCGATCACGATTGGCTATATCGGGGGTTATGAGGCAACTAGTCGAGTCCGGGCGGCTGCCCAGTCTACCTGGTTTTCGTTGGGGTTAGCGACAACGCTTGCGATTTTGGGAATTGTGGCGGCGATCGCAGGCAAATTATACGGTCAAGTCGGGATCGGTCTGCCGATTGTGGTCAGTGTCGTTTCGATTCTCATGGGACTCAACCTGTTAGAGGCGTTGCCGTTGCAGTTGCCCTCCTTTACAGGGTTAGATTTCATTCCCAAGACCGCTCCCGAAGGCGTTCGAGCCTACCTGTTGGGGCTAACGTTTGGGCTGGTCGCGTCTCCCTGTAGCACTCCCGTTCTAGCAACGTTGCTGGCATGGGTGTCTACCACTCATAATCCTGTGTTGGGTGGGGTGATGCTGTTGTCTTACACCGCAGGTTATGTCGCACCGTTGATCCTGGCAGGAACCTTCACCGCATCGATTAGAAAGATTTTGGAGTTGCGTCGTTGGTCAGGTTGGATTACGCCCACCAGTGGCGCATTACTGGTTGGATTTGGCGTATTTTCGCTGCTGTTTCGACTGTTTCCTTCAGGCGTTTGAAATCATTCAGATGCACAGACATGATTCATCGCTCCCTATGATTCAAATGTACAGACGTGATTCATCGCGTCTCTCCTCACCTAAACCTTTTGATTTCCCATGGCTTCAGAGACTCCTTCTAATTGGACAACCTTAAGTAAACTGCCTCAGCAGTATTTTCAAAAGGAATTGTTGCCCCTGCTGTCTGATTTGCGCTTGGCGATCGTGTTGTTGTTGGCGATCGCTATCTTTAGCATCTCTGGCACCGTGATCGAGCAGGGTGAAACGCTGGAGTTTTATCAAGCCAACTATCCGGAGCATCCGGCTCTGTTTGGCTTTCTCACCTGGAAGGTGATTTTGCAAGTCGGACTCGATCACGTCTACCGCACCTGGTGGTTTCTGGCATTGCTGATTTTGTTCGGCTCTAGCCTGACGGCTTGTAGTTTTACCCGTCAACTGCCGACCCTCAAATCGGCGCAACGATGGAGCTACTACACCCAACCCCGACAATTTGAAAAGCTGGCGTTGAGTGCGGAAATGGATGCCATCTCAGCATCGGCGGTGTTGCCTCTGTTGCAAAGCAAACGCTATCGCACCTATCAGGATGGTGACACGATCTACGCTCGCAAGGGCATTGCTGGGCGAATTGGTCCCATCATCGTTCATGTCAGCATGTTGATTATTCTGGCAGGGTCGATTTTTGGGGCAATGACGGGTTTCTTTGCTCAGGAGATGGTTCCCAGCTACGAAACCTTTAAGGTAGAACACGTCTTTGATGCAGGTCCCTGGGCAGCTTCGCAGATTCCCAAAGATTGGTCAGCTAAGGTAAATCGCTTCTGGATTGACTACACCCCCAACGGCACGATCGACCAGTTTTATTCCGACCTGTCGATCCTCGACGCTCAGGGCAACGAGGTAAAGCGCAAAACGATTCATGTGAATGAGCCGTTGCGTTATCACGGAGTGACGATGTATCAGGCCGACTGGGCGATCGCCGCGGTGCGAGTCCGCTTCAACAATAGCCCGGTGCTGCAACTGCCAATGGCAAAACTGGCGGTTCCCAATGGGCGTGTCTGGGGCACCTGGATCCCCACCAAGCCTGACCTGAGTGAGGGCGTTTCCCTCGTCGCAAAGGACTTACAGGGTACAGTCTTGATCTACGACAACGACGGTAACTTGCTCTCCACGACGCGACAGGGGATGGAGATTGAGGTCAACGGGGTGAGGCTCTCAGTGGTCGAGTTGATTGGTAGCACCGGATTGCAAATCAAAGCCGATCCCGGCATTCCCATTGTTTATCTGGGCTTTGGGCTGCTGATGGTGGGTGTGGCGATGAGCTACTTTTCCCATTCCCAGGTTTGGGCACTGCAATCGGGCGATCGCCTCTATATTGGGGGCAGAACGAACCGGGCACAGGTTGCGTTTGAGCGCGAAATGCTAGACATTCTAAATCAGTTAGAGAAGCCTTTGAATTCCCCCCAACCCTCTCAACCATCATGACAAACCCTGATTCTGAGATTCGCCGTTTAATCGAGTTGATGCCTGCATCAGGGCGAATGTATTGCAAGCTGGTCAGTAAGCCAGAGCAAGCCAGCGTCATCACAACCGAGTTTCCGGTGCCCTGGAAACAGGCTCGCCCCATCGTGATTAACTTTGACCTGTGGCGCGAGATGCCCCGTCCGCAGCGGGATATGGTGTTGCTGCGAACGGTTAGTTGGTTGATGTCGGTGAAGTGGCTGAAACCAACTCCCGCCACGGGTTTGGTCGCCGCTGGAGTGGTGGGCACAATTGTGGAACTGGCGCAAATTGATATGGTGGGGGCGATCGCCGCTGGAGCCTTGACCACCCTGGCAGGGTTGCAGATTTGGCGCAGCAATCGCAGCACTCAACGGGAACTGGAAGCGGATGAAGCCGCGATTCAAACCGCCGTACGACGGGGCTACACCGAGACAGAAGCGGCTCGTAACTTGGTCAGCGCGATCGAATCGCTGGCTCGGATTGAAGAACGTCCGAATACCTTCACTGAATTGCTACGTAGCCAAAATTTGAAGGCGATCGCGGGTCTGTCTCCTGTAGGTGTGCCGCAGTCCATGCGAAGCGAGTAAAGAGTGAGCGGGCGTGCTAAGCACACCCGCTCACTCTACCTAGATGACCTGTTTTTATGCTTAAAAGAGCAGTCAAGACGTTACATTTGATGCGATAAATAAGCCAAGGCTCGACAGCATCACCCCATCGACAAAGGTAAAAAGGGAGTTGCATCCTTTGGAGTGTGGTCATTCATGGTTCTCAGTTCCGACCGATCTAACCTCCTGCGAGGAGTCGCCCAGGCTACCAGTCAACTTTTGACCAGCCGCGACTTTGACAGTGCCATTCACAATGCTCTAACAACGCTGGGGCAAGTGACACAGGTCGATCGCGTCTACATTTGCGATATTCATCCCCATCCTCTCACTGGAGAACCTGCATCCAGTCAGCGGTTTGAGTGGGTGCATGAGTCGGTTCCACCGTTGAGTGACAACCCCGACTTAGATGATTGGACATTTGATGTTGGCAGGTTTGTAGACTGGCTAGAGACGTTGCAGGCAGGGCAAGCGATCAGTTGCATCCTGCGGGAATTGTCGCCAGACGAGATAGACCATATGCCCGTTCAGGATGTCTATGCCATTCTGATTGTGCCAATTTTTGTCAACGACAGTCTGTGGGGCTTTATTGGCTTTGATGATTGCAAACGGGAACGGCAATGGTCAAAGGATGAAGAAGCTGTCTTGCAAACGATGGCAGCCAGTCTTGGGGGAGCGATCGCCCGTCAACAGGCTGAAATGGCTCTGCGTCAGAGTGAAGCGAAACTGCAACGGATCACCGCCAATATTCCCGGCATGATCTACCAGTTTCTCTTGAAGCCAGATGGAACGCGCCAGGTGTTGTTTGCCAGTTCGGGATGCCAGGAATTATTGGAACTGTCGCCAGAGTTTGTCCAGGCTGATTTTTGTCACCTCTCCCACCTGTGCCATCCCGACGATCGCGCCAATTTTGAACAATCCGTCAGGAATTCTAGCGTCACCATGCAACCCTGGAATTGGGAAGGGCGCATTATTACCGCTTCAGGGCAGGTAAAGTGGCTCCAGGGATTTTCGCGACCAGAGCGGTTGCCCGATGGCAGTCTTTTGTGGGATGGGGTACTGGTGGATATCACCGAGCGCAAGCGCGTGGAGGAAGCTTCTCGGCACAGTGAGTCGCGTTATCGTGCGATGCTGGATGCCACTCCAGATTTGATGTTTCGGCTCAGTCTCAATGGTCGCTATCTCGACTTTAAAGGTAGCCCTGAAACGGATATGCCGCGTGAGGCGATCGTCGGGCAATACCTCCACGATGTATTGCCGCCAGAGGTGGCGGAGTTGTCCTTGCAAACGATTCGTAAAACGCTGGAAACGGGAGAATTACAGATTTGCGAATATCAATTGCTGAATGACAAGGGCTTGCGAGATTATGAAGCCCGGTTGGTCGTCAGCGGCAAAGATGAAGTGCTGGCAATCGTGCGCGATGTCACCGATCGCAAACGGGTTGAGGCGGAGTTGCGTGCCAGCGAAGAACGACTACAAAGCTTTTTTGAGGCGACCTCTGAGGCGGTTATCATTCACGATTTCAACCAGATCCTGGATGTGAATCCTTCAGCAGAGGGGATGCTGGGCTACAGTTGCCAGGAGATGATTGGTATGCCTGTGCTCGATCTGGTGGCTCCGGATCATCGAGCGGCAGTGGTGAAAGAGTGGCGATCGCTCACCTCTCCCGATCAATCCTATGAGTATGAGAGCGTCGGACTTCGCAAGGATGGCTCGACCTTTATGGCTTCAGTCTGTGCCAAACCGTTGTCTTATCGGGGTCAACGAGTTCGAGTAGCGGGCATTCGAGACATCACCGAGCGCAAACAAGCGGAAGCCGCTATTCTACAAAGTGAGGCTCGCAACCGCGCCCTGGTAAATGCGATTCCCGACTTGATGTTTCTAATTCACCGGGATGGCACCTATCTCGATTGCAAAGTAGACGACGACAATACCTCACTGTTGCCTGCCCATGAACTGATTGGTCGAAACATCCGGGATGTCTTGCCATCGGATCTGGCCCAGCAACGCCTGTTCTACATTGAGCAAGCGTTGAAGACGGGGACGATGCAACGGTTTGAATATCAGTTGCAACTCAACGGACGCGATCGCGCCAGTTCGCTCTATCGCTCCATTAGCCCCAACCTGCCACCTGTTGCCGCAGATGAGCCAAATATCCGCGATTATGAGGCGCGAGTGGTCGTCAGCGGAGAGGATGAAGCACTGGCGATCGTGCGCGATATCACCGATCGCAAACGCTCTGAAGTGGCACTGCGAACCTCTGAAGAAAAGTTCTCAAAGGCGTTTCGCTCTAGCCCGAACCCGATGACGATCGCCACTTTACAAGAAGGTCGCTTTATCGAGGTCAATGACAGCTATGTCGAGACCTCTGGCTATTCACGGGAGGAGTCACTGGGGAGAACCTCTCGCGATTTGCAGATTTGGGTCAACCAGCGCGACCGCGAAACCGTCGTAAAACTTCTAACTGAGCATGGGTCGGTACGCGGGTTAGAGTTTCCCTTTCGGATCAAATCGGGCGACATTCGTGTTGGGCTATTCTCTGCCGAAATTATTCAAATCGGCGATGAGATGTGTCTGATCGATTCCATTATCGACATCACCGAACGCAAACGCTCTGAAGAACGCGATCGCCTCTTAGCCGAGATTGCCCTGCGGATTCGCCAATCTCTGAACTTGCAACAGATTTTCAACACCACCGTGGCGGAAGTGCGGCAGTTTTTGCAAGCCGATCGCGTGTTTATCGGTCAATTTGATGCCGCTGGCAACGGTCAAATTGTTTCTGAGTCGGGGAATCCTGCTTTTCCCTCGGTGTCCGATTGGGTGATTGACCAGACGGCCTACGAAGAGATGAAAACGGTCTATCAGCAAGGCAGTCTCATCATTAATGATGTCAATCAGATTGACCTCCCCCCGCGCGCAAAAACCGCCTTTGAACGCTATCAGACGCGCGCTACCTTGGGCATCCCCATCGTGTCTGAGGGGCGATTGTTTGGTGCATTAGTCGCGCACCAGTGCGAGGCTCCCCGTGAGTGGCATGCCTTTGAGGTGAACCTGATGGAACAGTTGGCAACCCAAGTGGCGATCGCGGTTCAACAGGCACAACTTTACAATCAGGTGCAAACTCTCAACGCCGGACTGGAACGCCAGGTTGCCGAACGCACCGCCCAGTTGCAGCAAAAAATGGAGGAACTGCAAGACCTCAATGACCTGAAGGACGAATTTCTCAATGCCTTCTCCCATGACCTCAAAACGCCCGTCATGGGTATCTCCTTGGTGCTCAAAAACCTGCTCAATCAAGCGGGTGATCCCATGCCGATTTCACGCTCCATTCTGGAACGGATGATGCATAGCAGCGATCATCAATTGCATTTGATCACCTCACTGTTGCAGGCTCATTCCAGTGAAACCAGGGGCGTGACACTGCACTATGAACTGGTGCAACTGAGCCTGCTGACTCAGGTGATTGTGGAAGATCTCGAACCCCTGATCGTCAAAAACCAAGCCACCTTTGACAATCAAGTGCCGCCTAACCTACCCCTGGTGAATGCCGATCCGGTGCAGTTGCGTCGTGTCTTTGAAAACCTGATTACCAACGCCCTACACCACAACCCTCCCGGCATTCACATCACCCTCAACGCAACCTTAGGGGAGGAAATGGTGCGCTTTACCCTCAATGACACTGGCATGGGGATGTCAAAAGAAGTGTGCGATCGCCTCTTCCAACGCTACACCCGTGGGCCGAAGTCGCGGCACTCTACAGGTATCGGCTTGGGCTTGTATCTCTGTCGTCAGATCATCACTGCCCACGGTGGCGAAATTGGGGTCTATAGCATTCCGGGCGAGGGTTCAACCTTCTGGCTGACGCTGCCACTGGCGATTCCCTCGGTGGCACAGCCCAATGCTGGGAATGGGGAGTAGAGAGTAGGGAATGGGGAAGGGAATAGGGGTACCCCATCACTCCCTCACCTCTCTACCCAGTTGTTATCCTCATTTGCCGAAATTGTGGTTCCTCTGGTGGATCAACTGGTAAAGCGTTAGCGATTACCCAGCAGACGTGTATGTTGAACGTTCACATTCGGCGATCGCAACCCAGTGATTTAGACAAGATTCTTGAAGTCCAAGCGACTGCCCTGAGAAAACTGTCAATCACCTACAATTCAACGCAGGTAGAGTCTCTGGTGCAGAGCCAAGCCAATGCTCGATCCGCCGGAGATGAGATTGGCGTGGTCGCTGAATATGAGGGAGAAATCATTGGATTCGCAGCAATTATGACATCGAAACCCAGCATCGCTGGCGTATACGTTGATCCGAAGCACATCCGGCAGGGAGTCGGAACCCAACTGCTAGAGGCGATCGAACAAATCGGCATGGGGCGGGGGGACAAAACATTTGACGTTATGTCGTCTCTAGCAACCGTGGATTTTTATCAAGCCAGAGGCTATCAAATCCTTTGGAAAACGGGCTTCTACTCGGAAGGGAAACACTGGATACGCTGCGTCAATCTAGAGAAAAAACTCACTGGAACGCCCAAGGTTAACGAGAAGCAACGGGTTGATGCCCCCAATCTTGAACGAGAGCGGCGGTTTGGCATCTCAACTCAACGGCGATCGAAGCAGTTCTATCCCGCAATGCATGTGATCAAAACCGTAGGGGCTTGGGTTTTCATCCTGGCACTCGCTGCTTTTCTGCTCTACGTTGTCCTTACGCTTATCAGTCGGTTGTTATAGCCATCAATAGCGTCAGTTCGGCAAAGTACCTGGTGCATGAATTCGCGGCTACTGGAGCCCAGTCTGCCTTCGCCTCCGCCCCACCGAATGTGGCTACGGCTATAAAATTTCATGAAAATTATCTGGTTTTTGTTTAACGCAATCGGTAGTACGGGCAAGGTAAACCCATAAACACCCTCCCCTGCTGGAGCCATGCATGAAGATTTTAGAGCAAACCCCTGATCGGTTAGTTCTGCGCCACCGCCCATTTGGATTCTGGACATTGGGTGGTCTTTTTGTGCTGGCAGGTTTCCTTCTAGCTTTATCTGGAAAAAACGTCACATTACAGTGCGATCGCCTCCAACCTCCTCAAGGCACTTGCAACCTCACCACCACTCAATGGTTCCAATCCTCCTCCCGTTCGCTTGCTCTGGAGACGGTTAACCGTGCAACGATATGGGCCAGCCGCATTCAAAAGGTTAATTATTACTCCCTCATCCTCCAAACCCCAACTGAGAACATCGCATTCGCTGGGTCGTCAAGCGATCGCACCCAGGTAGAGGCGATCGCGGCTCAAATTAATACCTTTCTTGAGAATCCTGGTCAGTCCACCCTGATGGTGCAACGGGATGAACGCCTCAACCGATTTCTCTTGGGAGCTTTGATGGGAGCCATAGGGGGTAGCATCCTCATGTTTGCTAACACAACAACCTGTGTGTTTGACAAGCAGCAGGGGACTGTCTGGCTCAATCACCAAAGCCTGGCAAGAACCAAAGCCATCACTCATCCTCTGGAGCAAATCGAGAGGGTTAGACTGTCAAAACACAAGGCTCGGAGTAAAGGTAAAACCACTTATCAATATCGCGTTGTGTTGGTGCTCAAGTCTTATGAGGTCTTGCCATTAACCTTGATCTATACTCCTCATCTCAAAAGTCAGGAACGCCTTCTAGAGGAAATTATGGCGTTTCTGGCAACGGTTCAACCCCAGGACTCATTAGTCGCAGATCTGATGAGCCATCTACCCAACCCCTCAGCCCTTAAAGAACAAAAGGCGATCGCTCAATTACAAGCGGTAGCAAAGCACCACCCCGATGATGCCGATGCCCACTATCGCCTGGGAATGGCACTATATCGCAACCAGCAACCACAGGCTGCTAGCGAAAGCTTGAATAGAGCAAAAGTTCTGTTTGCAGCTCAAAACAATTCTCAAAAAGTGATGGAAGTGCAAGAGGTGTTGTGGGATTTGCAGCTAGACGTTCCCTAAAGTAACGTGAATTCGGGATAAGGATTTCGGCGGTTAAAACCGCCGCTATCGCAGCAAAACCGACCTGCGTCAGTTCGTCAAACCTTGATTTTCCGGAGTCCGCATCGGCAAACTTCGCTCTAGTAGCCGCGAATTCATTCGCCGGGCTCTTAAACCAAACTGATACCGCTTTAAATGGTTTCCAGTGCAAATGCGGACGCTTGTAGGGGCGGGTTTAGCTGTTTACTAACGGCAAACCCAAGCACTTATCTGCAAAACCTGCCCCTACCGATATCTGTCTTGAACACCATTTGATTTGGTATGACGTTAAAGTAAAAGGGCTTGGTGTACCAAGCCCTTTTAGTAGTTATCGCTCTACACATCAGCGTTAGAGGATGTCTGAGAAGTTTTCGGTGGTTATAGCCGTAGCTGCCTTCGATGCGGCGGAGGTGAGTCAGAAAGCTTCCCCAGCATCCGGGGTTGAGCCATTGCCGTCGTTGCTAAAAGAGGGATGATTGTCTTGACATGGGCGTGAGTGAGACGCTCACACTCCCTTGAGGCAAATCGCTTAAGCCAATGCGAGCATCCTGCTCGCAACTCATTCATCCCCAAGATAGCAACGCCCCATTGCCTTTGGCTTGAGCTTCCTGACCAGAGCTATATATCCAGAACCTCAGGTTCTAGAAACTAAATTGCGTTCTCAAGTTGCCCACGTAAATCGTCGGATTGCTATCAAAGTTATTGGCATTACCAATCACATAGAAAGCAGGAACCAGAGCAATGTTGTCCGTTAAAGGATAGAAATAGGTGAGTTCAAACTCATACTGAACTCCACCGTCACCTCCTCCTGACACCAGGAATTCATGTCCATCCAACACAGAGAAAGGAATCATGTAGGATAACGTCAACTGTGACCCTTCCTTTAGAAAATCGAGGAACGCAATACCCGCTTGAACCGCTTGAGCATCGACGTCTCCGGGTTCAATATGGGTGATGCCATAGGTATAACGACCAAAGATACCAATTGTGGGAGTAATCAACCAGTCAAAGTTGGCACTAAAGGTATCTGCGGTTGCATCGTTTAGAGGTCCGCCAGCACCGTCGTCCAATAACCCATAAATTGGTTCTCCAGGCGCACCCCCAACCTGCCCAAACACAGCATTGAGGTTGGAGCGGTTATACAGCAACCTCAAATTGAAGTCGCTGCTGGGAGAAAATGTAACTTCAGCTGTGATGGTATTCGTTCCACCAAACAACCCTTCATCCGGGTTGGACGAGGTGTTAAACAAACCACTTGGCAAAAACTCATCACTTTCGCCCAAATACGCTACATTGAGTCGAAATTGCTCATTAATCTGCCAGAGCAGAGCCGCACCTGACCCCCGATCAATCGTGTTGAGCAAGGTACTGCCACCCGAATTAAAGCTGCTCGCTCCAGTTAAGAAGAAGGTGAAGCGATTGTTGTCAAAGTAGCGATACCAGTTGATCCGGGGACCAACCACCGCCTGCAAAGAATCGTTGATTGGAAACGAGTAGAAAAGCTCCCGGATAATTACATCGTTTGAGCCAATGTCTACCTGAGCCGTTTGATCGGTGAAAGGAACCCCAAAGGTGTTGTAAAGACCTGCGGACACAAAAGCGTTGGCAGGCGAATCTCCGTTGCCGACTGCCAGTTGAGTCACCAGGTTATCTTCTCCATTGAAGGATGTAGACAAGGTTAACCAGGTCAAATAGCTGAAGGTAATCTCTGGGTCATCCTCCACTGTCGCAACTAAGGGACGCCCAGTGACAGGATCACGCCCAGCAGGTCGGATGACTGGTGGAGCCGACAGATCGGAGGTTTCAACTAAAACGTCGCCATCTGCAAAAGCTCCAGTCAAGTTAAACCAGGTTAATCCACGCAACACAGTGGTTGTCGAAAACTGGTTAGCTTCCAACTCCGCAGTCCGTGCCTCCAGGGCATCAATGCGACCACGCAGGCTAGCTAGCTCAGCCGAAAATTCCTCCTGCAAGCGTTGGATGGTTTCTAGATCCTCAGCTGTTACGGCATCCGTTAGACCAGTGGAAATCAATTCATTAACCCGATCAAGGCAGGCGTTTAGACCCGCAGCAAACTCATAACGAGTCAGGGTGCGATCGCCCCGATAGGTGCCATCAGGGTATCCGGCAATACAACCATACCGCTCAACCAGGCTTTGGAGAGCCTGAAACGCCCAATCCGTCGGCTCAACATCAGACAACTGAGAAACAGACGTGACTTGTGCGATGTCTGCCTCTTCAACCGCTTCCAGAGGATCAGCCACACTCAAAGTCTCTACAGGCTCAATTGAGGCAACGTTAGCAATCTCGTCAACCGTAGCACCAACGGCTTGAGAACCCTCCAATGATGATTGGATTGGCTCAGATATGACATTTAGCTCAACTGCCGCAACTACAGAGGTATCGTTCGTTACTTCTTCGGCAAAAGCCGGAGCCACATTCATCGAATGCAAAACGGCCACTGCTGAGCTAATCAACAGGAAATACCACGAATACTTATGCATTTCTCCTCACACCAAACGTTAAAACGATCACACGTAGCTAGACCGTATCAAAGCCAATTGAGCAAATATGTGATCTGGACTACATAGAGAAGAAATGTACGGAGAATCTCATGGGGATCAGATACAAGCAAGACTCAGTATCGTGAGTGACAGTTTTACAGAGAATAATGTGTGCATGATGCGCAACTAAGTGCAACCAACGCAGTTCTTAAATCCTTATTAACTCCTTATTGCCCATCGGATTACCGTACTATACTGAAGTAAGTAGAGGTTCTGGGGAACGCGGATTCAGAGGGTATTACAGATCCTGTCTCCCCCACAGTAAGGAGTTTCAGTTATGCGAATTGCAGATGATATTACAGGATTAATCGGCAGAACGCCCCTGGTGCGGTTAAATCGAATTCCCCAGGCGGAAGGGGCTGTGGCGCAAGTTGTCGCCAAACTAGAGGGCATGAATCCTGCCGCTTCGGTCAAAGATCGAATTGGGGTCAGCATGGTGCAGGTTGCAGAAGATGCTGGGTTAATCTCTCCCGGTAAAACGATTTTGGTTGAACCAACCTCTGGCAACACAGGTATCGCTCTAGCCATGGTTGCCGCAGCAAAGGGGTACCAACTGATTTTGACGATGCCTGAAACCATGAGCTTAGAGCGGCGAGCCATGTTGAAGGCATATGGGGCACAGCTAGAGCTGACACCCGGTTCTCAGGGTATGAAAGGTGCATTGGCAAGAGCGACCGAAATTGTGAATGAGTTGCCCAATGCCTACATGTTGCAGCAGTTTGCTAATCCGGCCAACCCTAAAATTCACCGCGAAACCACTGCGGAAGAACTGTGGGAAGACACGGATGGTCAGATTGATATTCTGATCTCTGGAGTTGGCACGGGTGGCACGATTACGGGCATTGCAGAGATGCTGAAACAGCGGAAACCCGATTTCAAGGCGATCGCCGTTGAACCCAAAGAAAGCCCCGTGCTATCGGGTGGTGCCCCCGGTCCTCACAAGATTCAGGGCATCGGTGCGGGTTTTGTTCCCCAGGTTTTGAGAACTGACCTGATTGATGAGGTGATCCAGGTGAGCAGTGAGGAGGCGATCGCCTATAGCCGTCGTCTGGCACGCGAAGAAGGCTTGCTATCAGGGATTTCGGCAGGCGCGGCATTGTTTGCTGCGATCGAAGTCGCAAAACGTCCCGAAAATGCTGGTAAGTTGGTCGTCTTTGTACAACCCAGCTTTGGCGAACGCTACCTCAGCACAGTGCTATTCCAGGATTTGCCAGCCGTGGAAGTTGCTCATTTTAACGGCGATCGCGTCGCTGCAACCGTCAATTGATGCCCTCCTCCGGTCAATCAAACAAAAAATTGGCTTAATCTCCGCAAATCCACATTCCCCCCGGTAATCACAATCCCAACACGAGAACCTGGGGGAGGGGTAACAATTTTCTCTAACAAAGCGGTGGTTGCCAATGCTCCGGTGGGTTCCACGACGAGCTTGAGGCGTTCCCACAGGAAAGCCATTGTTCGTAGCAAAGCCTCATCCGAGACAGTCACAATGTCATCGACGTAATGCAATACCAGCGGAAACGTGAGCTTCCCTAACGACGGAGTTCTAGCTCCATCGGCGATCGTCTCTGGATTATGGATAGTGTGTAGGGTTTTCGTGTGGAACGACTGCGCTGCATCATCTGCTGCCGCAGGTTCTACTCCAATGATCTGGCAATTGGGAGAGAGGGTACGGGTGGCGATCGCACACCCCGACAGCAACCCCCCTCCACCACAGCAAACAAAGAGAAAATCGAGTTCTCCCACTTCATCAATCAGCTCTTTTGCCGTGGTGCCCTGTCCAGCAACCACATGGGGGTGGTCATAAGGGGGAATGATGGTCAAGCCTCGTTCCTGGGAAAGTTGTTGACACAGTTCTTCTCGCCTTGACTCCGCCCGGTCATACAAAATCACGTCTGCGCCATAGCCTCGCGTTGCTTCCTGCTTGACCAAAGGAGCATCCCGTGGCATGACGATGGTAGTGGGAATGCCTAACACCTGACCAGCCAACGCGATTCCCTGAGCATGGTTGCCAGAGGAATAGGTGATCACCCCCTGTTGTTTTTGCTCCGGTGTGAGTTGAGAAAGCGCATTGTAAGCTCCCCGAAACTTAAACGATCCAGTCCGTTGAAAGTTTTCGCATTTAAAGAAAACCTGACACTGGGTGCGATCGCTCACAGTGCGAGAGGTCATCACAGGCGTACGATTTGCCACACCTGACAGGCGATTAGCAGCGGCAGCAACATCTGCGTAACTAACAGAATGGGCAATTTCGGGGGGTAGAGTGCTCGTCATGGGAGTGGAGAATAGGAGTGGAGGTAACAGGTAAAAATAGTAATGGTTGAGGATTCGGGTAGATTCAGGATTTTGTGTAAAGACAGGCTTTGCCTTCGCTCTACCCCCACCCACAATTAAAGTGCGGAGTAGTCACATAAAGTCTGCTAAAGCAAACTAGGAGAGGGTTTTAGTTCATTTCAATAGACTTCATAGCTTTGGTCAAAAAGCTTAAGGCAAAGGCAATGGCTCAAACCCGGATGCTGGGAAAGCTTCCTGGCTTGCCTCCGCCCGATTGAATGTGGCTATGGCTACATAAACCAGACCACTTTGAGAATGCTCAACAAGAAACCGAGGATCTAAACCACTGACTACTAACCATTAACTATTGACTATATAACTAGAGCCTGACGAATGAATTCGCGGCTATCAGAGCTAAGTCCGCCGACGCAGACTCCGGAAGATGCAGGTTTTGACGAACCGGCACAAGGTTGGTTTTGTTCCAATAGTGGCGGTTTTAACTGCCTAAATCCTTATCCCAAATTTACGTTGACGATTAACCATTGACTATTGACTACTGACCACTGATTACTGACTATTGACTATTGACTATTGACCACTGACCACTGACTATTGACCACTGACCACTGACTATTGACTATTGACTACTGACCACTGACCACTGACCACTGACTATTGACTATTGACCACTGACTATTGACCACTGACCACTGACTACTGACCACTGACCACTGACCACCTTCCGCTACAAATGTAGCTTACGTTAGAGGTTAACTTCATTTCAGAGATCTACTGTGGGGGTCGTCAACCCAACCCCATGAGAACCATGCTCAATAATCCCGTCATCAAAGGTTTATTTGTATTTCTAGCCATATTGTTTGTCATTGCCCCATTCGCAGGGCTAGTGCCACTGATGCTGTTGTTGCTGTTTGCTGGGGTATTTTACGCGATCGCTTCTATTTTTAATGTTCCTACGCACGACGAAGAATCAGAACCACACTCCAACCCCTAACCAAAGCTCTCGTCCTACACTAAGTACAACTCGTCGTAAATAGGGGTGGGAATTTGGGGTGCAGGGGTGGAACCCCTGGCTAGGGGCGCAGCCCCCACACCCCCTTGTTTTATTTCCGAACCCTATCTGTAAATAGCAGTACTAAGCGGATGGCATCGGAGACGACTCACGATGAAGCGGTAGAGTCACTGTAAAGGTTGTCCCGATCCCTTCTTGGCTCGTAAAGGTGATATGTCCTTGATGGTGCAGGACACACTCCCGCACGATCGCCAACCCTAACCCTGTCCCTCGAATCGTGCTAACGTTGCTGGCACGATGAAACAACTCAAACAGCCGTGGCTGGTCATCTGGAGGAATGCCAATTCCCTCATCCTGAATCACAAAGGTTGCATTGTACTCATCACACCGCAAATTAAACGTCACCTTACTTTTTAGCGGCGAGTATTTGATGGCGTTGGAGAGCAAATTGGTTAAAATCGAACGCAGCAGTTTGGGATCAACCTCTGCCTCGGTGCAGTCTCCCTCAATCGTAAAGGCGATCGCATAATTACTACCCACTCCCATTTGCATCTCTTCGACAATCTCATAGCAAAACTGCTTGAGATCAAGCGCAATAGGGTTAAACTCCAGTCGTCCTGCCTCAGCGGTGCCAATCGTCAAAACATCCTCTAACAATTGAGTCATGTTTTGCACCGCCATCTGGCTCCGCTGAAAATACTCTCGTTTCTTAGATTCACTCACAACATCGTGATAGCGTTCCAACAACTCCAGCGATGTCCGAATCACCGTCAACGGGGTGCGTAGCTCGTGAGACACCATAGAGACAAAGCGAGATTTCAACTCATTTAATTCTCGCTCCTCCTGAAGTGCCAGTTGCATCTCGTACTCTGCCTGTTTGCCCTGACGAATCATGTGTTCGCGAGTGCGGATGCTATCTACCATCGTTTCAAATACTTGAGCCAACGTATGCATCTCATCGGGGAAAGGAGTTTTCGTCAACGACGACAAGTCCAAACTATAAGCTCCATCTCCAATGCGTTCGGCAGATTCCGTTAACTCAGTCAGCTGCCGTGTCAGGATTCCAGACAAAAGGTAGATCAAGATAAACAGAACTGCATAAGCAATGGCGAATGAAATAAGCACGAGGCTACGAATCTCAGCCTGCACTTGACGTACATAATCTGCTTGAATATCTAATCCCAAAATGGCTACGATTTCGCCGCGATCGTTCTTCAAAGGCGCAAATGCTGATAGCCACGTACCCCATTGATCAGTGTAAATTTTAGGCGTTTCGACAATCCCCCCCGTCCGTAAGACTTGCCGAGTGACTGGGCTAGGAACATCTGCCTGCAAAAAGCGAGCCGCTTTAGAAGGGTCATACACTGACCACAAATCGACTAAATAAACAATTTCTAATTGATCCGGCTTAACGGCAGGTTCTCCAATTCGGCGGTTTTCACTGGCTGGACCTACCGCATAGGAGTAAAGCCAAACTCGCGGTTCAACCGAATGAACGGTTTGAAACCAGCGCAACTGGTTGTTATACCGATAGTCACTAGAAAAACCAGCCGCACTGCGTTCACCCTCTGCATAGAGGGTCATCAATTCTTCAACATCCACCCCAGCCGCTGCACCAGCCAACGTTGTTCTCATATCGGCTTTGAGCCGCGCCATGGTTTTGGTGGTTGCAAAAGTATAAAACCAATAGAAAGCACCCGCAAAAACAACACTAAATACAATACTAAAACCGATTAGTAACTTGGTTCTTAAGCTAATAGGTTGACTGTATTTTTTGCGCTGCTTTGAGGCTACTGGTCGCTCTACTGGGCTTGGGGGCTGCTGCAATTTGACCTCATCAAAGGCGTAAAAAAGTATTGAAGTATCGCTGCCAAGGGATAGTCTACTTGCATCTTAAACGAAAGCCACTGCTTCTATCAGCGCAATGCAAAGCAGCTACCCAACCGGGTAATCGCCCATTAAGAAGGTGACTCAGCATCACTCCTACTGTTCCCTACTGTTCTCTTCAGCTAAAACCGAGAACATCCTGATACTTTTATAACAACAGCAAGATTGCTTGGGGCAGGGTGTGAAGCTGGAAGCTTTGATAGGGAGAGCTTTTACACCCTTTTCTAAAATCTCTTATGTGGATTACAAACAGGCATAACCCGTCTAAGCACAAAGTAGTGCAAAGCTGAGCTTGGCACCAGTCTATACACCATGCTTTTGTGAGATAAGGAGCTTAAACCCCTTGCTCGCCATACCTGCAACGATGACCGTCCAAATTAAGCCTGTACACTAATTTTTGTTGCACAAGCAAAATGAGAATGCTTGAAAGAGGGTAGAACAGGGCTTTGCTCCTAGCTGAGGGTGACGCTGCACCCCTGAGCATCTAATCAATTTCTGTACTGCAATTATTTCTTTGAAAATCTGAGTTCGGGATTGAGTTCGGGATAAGGATCTTGGCGATTAAAACCGCAGCTACAAGAACAAAACCGACCTGCGTCAGTTCAGCAAACCTTGATTTTTCGTAGTCTGCGCAGGCGGACTTAGCTCCTATAGCCGCGAATTGATTCTCCAGGTGTTTAACCCGAATTGACGTTTTGAAGGTATAGCTTTGGTCAGCCAGTTTAGGACAAAGGCAATGGGTCAAACACTGATTCTGGGGAGCTTTCCGACTCGCTTCCGCCTCGTGAATGTGACTACGGCTATATCAGGCAACCACACAACACGCTGTAATACGGGGCTATTAACGGTTGTGGGCAGCAGAATCAAAAACCTAATACCTAGATGCTCTACGGCATGGAGTGTTTATAAAACTCAATCTATCGCAACAAACTGGGTAAACCAGTTGGGGCATAACAATAGATTGACGCTAGGCACAATATTGAACATCCATCTCTAACATTTATAGGGGTTATGCTATGCAAACCCGTCTCACCCATTCCACCAACACCTGTCTTGTTAAGGGTAGTTAATTACAATCTGAATAAATCGCTGGATCGCAAGGTGGATTTTTACTTTGAAAGTCAACCAATACCTTTGAATTGATTGAGGTATTCATTAAAGAGGTCAGAAGCAGGACGATTGCAAGAATAATTTCCATAACTCTATGGGAGATTTAAGGTAACTGCACCTGCCTAACATCATGTCTGATAGTGACTCCATTCGCGATCCGAGCATTTAACTATTCTTTTTATGATGAATGTATGAGCCTCGTAAATTTACGGGATCTTAAGGTTGTTTTTTAAATGCGTAAGAATTGTGTCGAGACTTTAGGATGCATGAATAGCAAGGAGCAGAGCCTGGAGACACTGGGTTTAACTCGGCATCTGCTAGCTTCAGACAAGACCTCTTGTTACAAGTTTTGTATTCTTCCATAAAGCAATTTTTAAGGTTACACACTGCGGTAAGCTTGAATGAGTGGCTAATCGCCTGTTGGTTTAACATCTCACCGTATTTCTAAATATCGCTTCACAAAATGGTTGCAAGTCTCCCTCGCACGATTCGGATTGGTTCCCGCAAAAGTCAACTGGCCCTGGTTCAAACACATTGGGTGCAGGAGCAGTTGCAAAAGGCATTTCCCAATCGGGTATTTGATGTCCACACCATGAGCACGCATGGTGACAAGATTTTAGACGTGGCACTTGCCAAGATTGGTGACAAGGGGCTGTTCACCAAAGAGTTAGAAATTGGCATGACCAATGGCGATATTGATTTTGCAGTTCACTCGCTCAAAGATCTGCCAACTCGCTTGCCCGAAGGGTTGGTTTTGGGTTGCGTGACTGAGCGCGAAAATCCAGCCGATGCTCTGGTGGTTCATGCCAAGCATCAAGATAAACAGCTTGATACCCTCCCAGAGGGAGCCGTGATTGGAACTTCTTCGCTGCGGCGATTGGCTCAACTGCGTCACTATTATCCTCACTTGACCTTTAAAGATGTGCGGGGCAACCTCAATACCCGACTTCAGAAGTTGGATGCGGGGGAATATGATGCTCTGATTTTGGCGTTTGCTGGATTGCATCGGTTAGGGATGGGCGATC
This sequence comes from Oscillatoria sp. FACHB-1407, assembly GCF_014697545.1. Lineage (GTDB taxonomy): Bacteria > Cyanobacteriota > Cyanobacteriia > Elainellales > Elainellaceae > FACHB-1407. The sequence goes on from NZ_JACJSA010000010.1 coordinate 218,127, forward strand.
GCATTCACCAGGTGATTCCACCAGAGGTGTCACTGCACGCGGTTGGTCAGGGTGCGTTAGGGATTGAATGTCGCGCTGATGATACCGAAATCTTGACCCTGCTGAAGGAACTGGAGCATTTGCCCACAGCGCAACGGTGCTACGCTGAGCGGTCTTTCTTGCGCGAGTTGGAGGGGGGCTGTCAGGTGCCAATTGGAGTCAACACCGAGTTAGACGGAGATAATCTGACTTTGACAGGTTTGGTTGCCAGCTTAGATGGACAACGGTTGATCAAAGACAGTGTGACTGGCGCAGCGGATCAAGCCGAGCAACTTGGTATTGATCTGGCAAATCGACTGAAGCAACAGGGCGCACAGGAAATTTTGGATGAAATTTTTGCCACGATTCAGCGGAGCTAATCGCTGAGCGAGTGACATCCATTCATCTTTGTAGGGGGTTTGGCAGTGCTGAACCCCTTATTTTGATTTGAGTTACGAAAAGGTTACAAAAAGTTGATAGGGTTTTAGATAGCTGAGCGATCGCTACAGTCAACACCACCAATTTGGGGATTTAGACAGCAATGCGAATTTTGTTTGTTGCAGCAGAAGCGGCTCCTGTGGCGAAGGTTGGAGGCATGGGAGATGTCGTCGGTGCGTTACCCAAAGTCTTAAGAAGCATGGGGCACGATGTCCGCATCTTTTTGCCTTACTACGGGTTTATGCCCGACAAGGTTGATATCCCCAAAGAGCCCGTTTGGTATGGCTCAGCCATGTTTCAAAATTTCCAGGTCTATCAAACCACGTTGCCTGGGTCAGATGTGCCGCTCTATCTCTTCCAACATCCAGCGTTCAACGCTCGCCGCATTTACTCTGGCGAAGATGAGGATTGGCGGTTCACACTGTTTGCCAATGGAGCAGCCGAGTTTTGTTGGAATTATTGGAAGCCAGAAGTTGTCCACTGTCACGATTGGCATACGGGCATGATTCCGGTGTGGATGCACCAATCGCCCGACATCACCTCTGTCTTCACAATTCACAACCTGGCATACCAGGGTCCGTGGCGTTGGAAGTTGGAGCAGATGACGTGGTGTCCCTGGTACATGCAGGGGCATAACACGATGGCAGCGGCAGTACAGTTTGCTGACATGGTGACCACAGTCTCACCGACCTATGCTCAACAGATTCAGACAGCAGAATATGGGGAAACTATTGAGGGGCTGTTGTCCTTCATCAGTGGCAAGTTGAGGGGCATTCTCAATGGCATTGATATGGATTTGTTCGACCCAACTGCCGATAAACAAATTGCCCAACCCTTCACGATCGAGACAATTGACAAACGAGCCGCTAACAAGATTGCGCTGCAAGAGGAAGTGGGCTTGGAAGTCAACTCGAAAGCCTTTTTGTTGGGGATGGTGTCACGTCTGGTCGAGCAAAAGGGCTTGGATCTGATCTTGCAGATTCTCGATCGCTTCATGTCTTACAGTGATGCTCAATTTGTCGTGCTAGGGTCAGGCGATCGCTACTATGAAACTCAACTCTGGCAACTCTCGTCTCGCTTTCCCGGTCGCATTGCAGCCTATTTCTTGCAGAGTGATGGGTTAGCCCGTCGTATCTATGCCGGATGTGATGCATTTCTTATGCCGTCACGCTTTGAGCCGTGTGGCATCAGTCAAATGTTGTCGATGCGATATGGCTGCATCCCGATTGTGCGCCGGACGGGAGGATTGGTCGATACGGTGCAGCACCATGATCCCGCTACGGGCACAGGCACGGGCTACTGTTTCGATCGCTATGAGCCACTGGATCTCTACACCGGAATTGTTAGAGCGTGGGAAGGCTTCCACTACAAGCCTGAATGGCAGGCACTGCAAAAACGAGGCATGGCAACCGACTTTGGCTGGCACAACTCCGCCAAAGAGTATGTCAAGGTCTATCACCACATTTTGGGACTGCCGGAGGAAGAACCTGAGACGCCTGAGAGTGAACCTGAGTTGGTGAGTTCTTAAACCTAAGTGAATGGTCAGTAGTAAATGGTCAATAGTCAGTAGCCAGTAGTTAATAGTTGATGGTCAATAGTTGATGGTTCATGCTCTCGCGTTCGACCCATTGACGTGATATAGCCGTAGCCACATTTGATGGGGCGGAGGCGAGTCAGGAAGCTTTCCCAGTGCCAGGGTTTGAGCCATTGTCTTTGCCTTAAGTTTTCTGACCAAAGCTATATACAGCTTTTCTGATACCGACTTAAACGGGTCTTTAGACAAATCAAGGTTTAGGAGGGGTTTGGCAATGCCAAACCCGTACAGGGTTCCGTCGCGGTTTCAATTCAAATTGGTATGAAAACCCTATAAACTCTGCATTCTTCAGGGGAAGGGAGAAGAGTGAGGGCGAGAAAAGCATACATCGTGTCATTAACCATTGACCATTGACAACTAACCATTGACTATTAACAACTGGGCTGCTGACAACTAACCATTGACAACTGACCATTGACCATTGACTGCTGACAACTAACCATTGACCATTGACTGCTGACGACTGACCATTGACCATTGACAACTTTCTACGAGGTCTTGACCGTCAAAACCGTCAACCGATAAGTGGTTTCTCCGGCTCCACGGGGAACTACTTTCAGATAATAGACTCCACGGGGAGCAATGCCTGTGGTGAATTCGGAGGCTGTTCCCGCTCGATTTAACAGGTTAACTCGACGACGATTTTGGTCGTAGACCTCAACATCTACATTCGAGCGCAATCCCGTCAAGGCGATCGTCCCGGTGCAGCGTCGTGCTACGGTAAAGCGATAAAAATCAGCCCGGTCGTTGACACCAACGGCATCATCCACAATGACGCTGTTGTCGCGAAATAAACCGAGATTACGAGCATTACCAAAGGTATTTCCAGCGAGATCCGCCTGGGTCGTTCTAATTCTTGCCATAAATGCAAACCTGTAGACACAAGAATTGTGTCAGCTTAAGCCCTCGGCGCGATCGCTGGCAACCCCGCTAATGGGGGAAGCGACGGTTAAAATAAGAGCATGACGGACTCTACTCATTACGACACGCTCGATATTCATGCGGCGGCGAGTCAGGCGGAGATCAAGCAAGCCTATCGTCGTCTGGTGAAACAGTATCACCCCGATGTCAATCAAGGCGTTGACAATCACGATCGCATTGCCAGCATCAATGCGGCTTATGAGGTCTTAGGCGATCCACAGCGTCGCCACAGATACGATCAACATCTCAGCTATCAGGCTCAGGATGGGGTTGATTATGAGGCAATTCGGCGCGATCGCCAGGAGCGCACAACTGCCGCTCAAAATAGCCATCGCCGACGCAAAACAGGACAAGACAGTGATGAGCAACTGCAACTCTGGCTCAATCGGGTCTATCAACCTGTTAATCGTCTGCTCAATCAGATTTTGAATCCTTTGCAAGACCAGATTGATGATCTGGCAGCCGACCCCTTTGATGATGAATTGCTAGAAGAATTTTTAGCGTATTTAGACGATTGCCGCGAAGACCTGCAAAAGGCTCAAGTGACCTTTCGCTCTATGCCAAACCCCTCCAATGTGGCGGGCGTGGCGGCTCACCTCTATTACTGCTTGAATCAGGTCAGCGACGGCATTGATGAACTGGAGCGGTTTACCTCCAGTTACGATGAGCATTACTTGCATACAGGGCAGGAGCTATTTCGCATTGCTAAAGGGTTGCGACGAGAGGCACAAGCGGCACTCCGAGAGATTCCCGTGTGATCAGGTACGCTTAACCCGACCAATTTTTGCAAGCCGTTAGCAGAAATCTAAGCAACAATGGAAGAAGTGCCTGAATGGGCACACAAGTTTTTTATTTTCCGTGCTGCTATGCCACTCCCTGTTGTTGCTATTATTGGTCGCCCGAATGTCGGCAAATCAACCCTGGTCAATCGCCTGGCGGGTGTAAACGAGGCGATCGTCCACGACGAAGCAGGGGTGACGCGCGATCGCACCTATAAAGAGGCATTTTGGGGCGATCGCGAGTTCTTGGTGGTTGATACAGGTGGGTTAGTGTTCGACGACGACACCGAGTTTTTGCCACTGATTCGGCAGCAAGCGATGGCAGCCTTAGCTGAGGCGAGTGTCGCGATCATGGTCGTGGATGGACAGGTTGGACCCACCGCCGCCGATGAGACGATCGCCACCTGGTTGCGGCAACAGTCGGTACCTGTGCTTTTAGCGGTTAACAAGTGTGAATCGGTAGAACAGGGCTTAGTGCAAGCGGCTGAATTTTGGAGTTTGGGCTTGGGTGAACCCCACGCTGTATCAGGTATTCACGGCAACGGCACCGGAGATTTGCTGGATCAACTGATTACCTATCTGCCATCGACTGATCAACTGGAAGAAACGAGTGAGATTCGGGTGGCCATTATTGGACGACCCAATGTTGGCAAGTCGAGTTTGCTGAATGCCTTTGTGGGAGAAAACCGGGCGATCGTTAGCCCGATTTCGGGAACGACACGAGATGCGATTGACACAGTTGTAGAGCGTCAGGGACAACGCTATCGCCTGATTGACACAGCTGGAATTCGCAAAAAGAAGCAGGTGGAATACGGCACCGAATTCTTCAGCATTAACCGCTCTTTTAAGGCGATTCGTCGTTCTGATGTCGTCCTGTTCGTGATCGATGCGCTGGATGGCGTCACAGAGCAAGACCAAAAACTGGCGGGTCGGATCGCCGAAGAAGGCCGAGCTTGCGTCATTGTCGTCAACAAGTGGGATGCGATCGAGAAGAACTCTCACACGATTTACGAGTTTGACAAGGCAGTGCGCGATCGCCTCAACTTCATGGACTGGGCAGAAACCATTTACATCAGTGCTCAGACTGGACAGCGAGTTGAGAAGATCATCGACCTGATCAATACAGCCGCTGAGCAACACAAGCGTCGGGTCAGCACCTCGGTCATCAACGAAGTGTTAGAAGATGCGGCTCGCTGGCACTCTCCTCCAGTGACGCGCCAGGGACGGCAGGGCAAAATCTACTACGGCACTCAAGTCTCTAGCCAACCCCCAACGATCGCCCTCTTTACCAATGAAGCCAAGCTGTTTAACGAAAACTATCGCCGTTATATCGAGCGACAGTTCCGCCAGAGTTTAGGCTTTACAGGTACTCCGATGCGGTTGTTGTGGCGCAGCAAGAAACTCCGTGAGGTCGAGCGCAACACGGCAAATAGAGCCACGAAGGTGTAGGGAAAGGATGAGGAAAGAGGGATGAAGGCTAAAGGATAAAGGATGAAAGATTAAGAATGAAAAATAAAAGGTGGACAATAGAGCTTGTACTATCATTGATCGGCTGTCGTTATCCTAACTTTTAGCCTTTATCCTTCATCGTTCAGGTTTATCTCTGCTTTTTATCCTTCAGCCTTCATCCTTTATCCCTTATCCCTTTATCCTTCCTCTCCTAACTCATGGATCTGCTGCGATCGCTCCCCATTGGGCTTTATTTAGAACAACCCGTCAGTTGGCTGCATCGGCTTGATCCCCGCGTGAAGTTGGTCTGGCTCCTGACGTTTCTATTAACCCCGATCGCAGCAAACCCCTACTGGCGTTTATCCCTGGTCGGTTGGTTGTTATTGCTCACGCTCACCACTTTGATTCCCTTCCGGGTTTGGCGCAACCAGATGGGGTTGGTGATCCTTTTCAGTCTGCTCATCTTTTTCGCGACGCTGTTGGCTCCGGACGGGCTGAACATTGGGCATCAACCCCGATTGCCCACAGACGAACTGTTGTTTAGCTCACCTGGCACAGTACAGGACACCACGTCATCGATCAACGTTCAAAAGCCAGCATCCCTGACTGACCTCCTCACCTCCTATCACTACGTCTTGTTTCAGCAGGGCTTTTTGCGGATCACGCGGCGATCGGTCGAGTTAGCCGTGCGAATCAGTACGCTGCTTTTTACCCTGATCTACAGCACCAATCTCTATCTTTTAACAACTGCCCCAGAGGAGATCACCGCCGGGTTAGATAACCTGTTGCAGCCTCTGCGTCGCTTCAAAATTCCGGTTACAGAGATTGTGTTAACGCTGACGTTGTCGCTGCGATTCATTCCTCTGGTGTTAGAAGAAGTGCAAAATTTGGTGCGATCGGTACGAACGCGAGCTATTAACTGGAAGAAACTTGGGTTAAGAGGTAGCACTCAGGTCTGGTTGATGGTTGCCGAAAGGCTCCTGGACAACTTATTGGTTAGGGCTGACCAAATCGCCAGTGCGATGCAGGTAAGGGGTTTTACCTCACCTGATCAACATCAGGTCAAATGGCATATTTTTCGACTATCGCGGGCAGATGGCTTAGCACTTTTGGGAGTGTTGCTGTTTTGGAGTGCCCGTTTTATCTGGGGTGGGCGATAGGGCTTTTTCCAAAACACTTCATTTTTGGGGCCTGTCAACCCTCCTAGAGGGTGATAAAGATGTTTAAAGTTAGGAATTTGGTAGCGTAGTGACACAATTTCCCATACAGTATTGAGATAAGTGTGCAATGGCTCTTTTTAAGCTTGCTTTGAAGAAAAACCATTGTCCATCGTTCATTGTTTCGGTGGAAATTGCTCCCGTTCTCTAACACTCGGTTCTGCTACGCAGGGCAGAGTGGCTCAATCAAAGCTCGTCGTCACACCATGAGGTGATTGCCCCCTGCTCTACCACGCTGATCAAGCCCTTTTCAAATCTCAGCATATTCCTCACAGGTTTCCTGAACTTTGCACATTTAAGAACTCATATTCCTCAACCCTCTGAATAGGAAAGCTCTATGTCTCCCGTTCCCTCGCTGGCACAGCAGTCCTCGGCACAATCAAAATCCATGAGCACGGAAACCTATCTCAACCATCCAACGTTTGGTTTGTTGTATAGGGTTTGTCTGGTGGAGGAATCTCAGGAACTTTTTGCGACACTGTATGCCCAACGGCTATTTTTTCTGGTGACTCACACGCCAGCAGGTTTCCAGTTTGACCCTGTGAGCCGCACTGATGCGCGGGTACTTCTGGAAAATCGTCTTCGCAACCTGCGTCGTCAGGGATTAAGCACCGAGTATGAACAGTTGCAGAAGGTGCATCGTCAGACGTTTCAATAGTTCGTCTTGTGAGTTGCTCAGTCACACAAAGTAGGACTTGAGATTCCCTTTAAACCTGCCTACACTAGTACTGCACTATGGTGAATCTGACAGAGAAGGTGTAGAGGGATGGCTGAGGGATGATTCGGTAGCTCCTCCACTCTTCTACAACGTGCTGTCATTATTCCGATGGTCAACCACTTATAGTCCCTGGTTGAAATTTGCCAATCATTCGGGGTTAACTGAGTGGGAATCCTGCTCCACTGTCTTGTTTTGTCGCTAACCTCAATGAGTGTGCCTGAATTAAAGGAAGCTATTGGCGATCGCCTCGATCACATTCGTCAAGCGGTTCCTGAATCCGTTCGCTTAATCGCCGTTAGCAAGCAAGTCTCGGTTGAGGCGATGCGAGTAGCCTACGAGGCAGGAGTGCGAGACTTTGCAGAGAGCCGCATTCAAGAAGCAACGGTCAAGCAAGAGCAACTGCAAGACCTGACAGATATTACCTGGCATTTCATCGGACATCTGCAAAGCAACAAAGCCGCCAAGGCGATCGCTCAGTTTCAATGGATTCACTCGGTTGACAACTTGAAGCTAGCACAGCGACTCGATCGACTTGCAGCAGAGCTAAACCAATCCCCTCAGATCTGCCTGCAAGTCAAAATTGTGCCCGATGCCAACAAATCCGGGTGGGCTGTCCCAGCGTTATTAGCTGATCTGCCTGCTCTGGATGCTTGCCAGCATCTCAAGATTGTTGGGTTGATGACGATTCCTCCCTATGGATTAGCCCCTTCCGACACTCTGTCTATTTTTCAGCGAACCCATGATCTCGCGGATCAAATTCGGCAGCAAACCTGGTCAAATTTGCAGATTGATCAGCTTTCAATGGGAATGTCAGATGATTACCCGTTAGCTATTCAAGCCGGATCAACAATGATTCGGTTGGGACGCATCCTATTTGGTGAACGGTCGTGATCAAGCAGTGAATCCCTGGAAAATAGATCGCGATCGCACCTCCTTTCAAGCATTAATTGGTGGTCGCGATCATTTTGATGATTAGTGGAATAAGAAAGACTTTTACCAACTGTTTAGAATTGTGAGACAAAACTTGTAAACCTTGATCTTTTCAGATCAATCTGGGAAAGATAGAGGGTTTATCACAAGCTCTACTAGAATGCGATCGCCATGCTGGTGCTGGCGGTTGCCCTGATCATGGGTAGATCATTTGTTAGAAGATCTGAAGCGATCGCTCACTCTATCTCAACACCATGATCGCTCGATCAAAGTGGCTCCAAAAAATAGTTTTCGACAGCGATCATGAGGCAATGAGTTGAAAAATTGTAGAAGAAAAGTAATATTCAATTAGTATCCGCACAAAAAAAGTCGGTTTTAGGGGAAATGTGGTGGTCAATTTATAAAATTGATGTATACTGTTGACTCAAACCAGACGCATCTTCAGAGGGTGTTCACGAATCGATGTCTTAGGCTTAAATTAGGACTCATGAACATTATTTTTTTGTTAAGTCCCCTTTGACCGCCTGAGCTAACAGGCAAGTTTTAACAAACCTGAATTCGGTCTACCTTTGCGTTTACTCTGCGTGGAGACTCAATTCCCAGCCAATCTACCTAGTCATGATGGAGCGTGAACAGTGAATAATATCTTCAGCAAGTTACGAGATTTTGTAGGGTTAAATGACCCTTCAGAATATGAATATGAGTATGAAGAAGTGGACGGGCAAGAATATCAAAACCTTTATCAGGAAGAGCATACTCAGCCCGTGCAAGAAGAAGAACCTCGTCGTCGCCGAATGCGGGAACGAGTCCTTACAACCGAATCAGGAGTTACTATGAACAGTGGTATGAGCAATGTCATTGGTATGCCTGGAGCAATCAATGGCATGTCTGAAGTGGTCGTGATGGAACCCCGCACCTTTGAGGAAATGCCTCAAGCTATTCGGGCATTGCGCGAGCGTAAGTCCGTTGTTTTGAATCTGACCATTATGGACCCTGATCAGGCGCAACGAGCTGTTGACTTTGTTGCAGGGGGCACCTACGCGATCGATGGTCATCAAGAAAGAATTGGGGAAAGCATCTTCTTATTTACACCTAACTGTGTTCAAGTCAGCACTCAACTGGGCGCGATGAATGAAGTGCCAATGCAGCAACAACCTCCAGCGGCGCGTCCTTCTCGACCCATGGCTCCGACCCCCGCATGGACAGGTGATCAGGCTCGGATGGCTTAAGTTTGCCATTCCAGTCACTTTAACGTTTGCATTGACGAGCATTGAGTCTCGTTCCCTGTTGATCAATCGGTCTAGTAACAGATTCAGGTTGCATTTGTAGTATTTCCTGAGGAGACGGCAATTCTGTTGTCAACAAAATTTGGTGTAATTGGTGGCGGGGTAATGGGAGAAGCTCTCTTATCCCGCCTCGTCGCGCAACAAATTTATGCACCGGGCGAGGTGCTCGTGAGCGACCCACAGGCACAACGACGGAACTGGTTGGCGCAACAGTACGGGGTGCAGGTTACAGACGATAATCACGCGATCGCATCAACCGCAGAGGTAGTGCTGCTGGCGATCAAACCACAGGTGTTTGATGCGGTGGTTTCTGGGCTAACTCCATCCAACCCAGGGCAACTGGTGGTGTCTATTCTGGCAGGAGTACCCCTCAGTAAGCTAGAGGCGGCTTTTCCGGGGCAACCTGTGATTCGAGCGATGCCCAATACCCCAGCCACTATAGGGGCAGGAATGACCGCGATCGCCCCAGGTCAACACGTTACCGCAGACCACATTAAGACAGCAGAAACGCTCTTTCAAGCCGTGGGAGACGTGGCGCAGGTGCCGGAGTCTTTGATGGATGCGGTGACAGGGTTATCGGGTTCGGGACCCGCCTATGTCGCGATCTTGATTGAGGCACTGGCAGATGGTGGCGTGGCAGCAGGTCTACCCAGGGCGATCGCCCTGCAACTGGCAATTCAGACGGTGCGGGGCACAGCGGAACTCGTTCAGCAATCCGACCTACACCCAGCCGTCTTAAAAGATCGGGTTACGAGTCCAGGGGGCACGACTATTGCAGGGGTCACGCAACTGGAAGAACATGGCTTTCGGGCAGGGTTGATTGCAGCGGTGAAAGCAGCAGCGCAACGCTCAAAGGAATTAGGGAGTTAATTTAATTTACTGGCTATTTAAGCTAGAAGTGACTGATGGCATAGTTAAACCATTGGAAGTGATAGAAATCGTCATCGGATTATGAATTAAATACAGCTTTGGTCAGAAAGCTTAAGACAAAGGCAATGGCTCAAACCCCGATGCTGGGAAAGCTTCCTGACTCGCCCCATCGAATGTGACTACGGCTATAAAATGCGGTTTTTGTGGAGGGGTTTGAATGCCAAACCTGTACAACACGGAATTTGCCCATGTTATTTATAGCTACCGCCACTTCATCTAGGGCAGAGTGGGTGTGGGGGCTGCGCCCCCAGCCAGGGAGCCAACCTCAGCAACCGTTCTGGTGAGTGACTGTAACTATCAAAACAGTGCGATCGCTTCCTCTGGAGAATGAGATGGATGTACCTCAGCTATTGGTGCAAGTCGTGATTGCCATTATTTGCGCCGGGATCGCTAGTATTTTGGTGCCGCGCCGCATTCCTGGTCAGTTGACTGGATTGATTTTAATCGGATTAGCCGGAGTCTGGTTTGGTGAATGGGCGTACGGGTTGCTGCGCCGACAGTATGGGCTAGATCACCCGGTGTTGCGCTTGAGTTTTGAGGGCGTGTTGATTGTGCCCGCGATCGTGGGGTCAGTCGTGGTTCTTTACCTGGTGACAACATTTCTGAAGTGGGGCAAGTATGGCGATTAGCAGCATGTGTGGAGACGGGATTAACCGGGTCTCTACCCATTCCTAAGCCTCTATAGCGATCGCAGTCCATGGGCTAATCCCTCACAAATACCCACTATAAAGTCGAGGTCGAGGGTTTCCAGGCGATCGCTGCTTTTGTGATAGTGAGGGTTTCGCATAAAGGCAGTATCCGTCACCATCAACGCTCGATAGCCCTGATCCCAAAAAGCGGCGTGGTCGCTCTGGCGAGTTTCAGGAACCAGAACCCCTCGCTGTCCAGCGGGTAACCATTCGCAGGGCACCTTTCCCACTCGATGCAGACTGCGTCGCAGGTGTAGCAAATCGGGAATCGTTGGTAGGTTGCCCACCAGCGCAATAAAGTCGCCGCGATTGGGATAGAAATACCGCAATCCAGTTGGGTAGCATTGGGAATTGGGAGTGCGATCGCGATAGCCCAACATTTCCAGTGAGAGCATGAGCCGCAACGTTTGCCCCTGTTGCTTTAACTGCATCGCATAGGCACGACTGCCAATCAAACCGAGTTCCTCCAAATCAAACGCTACAAGCTGAATCGGGTGGCGGGCTGGCTCCGCTGCAAACAAACGTGCCAGTTCCAGCAGTGCTGCGACTCCACTGGCATTATCATCGGCTCCGGGGGAGCCAGGAACAGCATCGTAATGTGCGCCGATGAGAATCAGGGGTAGCGATCGCCTGCTCTGATGCGCTTGTCCTGGCAGGTTCAAAACCCAATTGCGATGCACGCGCCCTGCCCGTGTAAACTCATGCGTTGTTACCTCGCCCCACTGCTCAAATTGTTGCTGAATATAGCTCTGCACGTAAAAGTGCCCTTCCGTTGCCAGATAGGGGTCGCGATCGCGCACCAGATGCGTCAGGTGAGTGTGCAGATTGTCTCGCAGAGCCATAAGCATTTGGATTGTGATTTTAGATTTTGGATTTTATACCGATTTAATGTTTGATTGTGGCAGATCACGGGGTAGGGGCGTTTCGCGAAACGTCCTTACGGAATCATGTGCAGCGAAGCCAATTCAAATTGGTATTAGATTTTGGATTGTGGATTTTGGATTTTAGGGTTTTAGAGTTTGGATTGTGGATTGCACAATGGGATCAGAAATAGGAGCGTTGTATGAAATATCCCTGCTGAATTTGCTGCCTGATTTGGGCATCTGGATAAGACACTTTTCAGCCAAAATCTAAAATCGTAAATCCAAAATTCTATATGGCTGATTCCCCACTGCTGATTACCCTGGCACAATGGCTCGCCGGAGAGTTTGACAATCAACTCCAGGCGCGAGAGCGACCCGTCTGGTTTGTGCATCTGAGAATGTGGCAACGTCCCCTAGCGCAACGCATCCAAGGGAAGCTGGCTTTGTTTGCCGAACAAGCCAATGTCCTCTCCCTCGATCGCCCCTATCGGCAGCGAGTGCTGACATTGCAAGAGACATCCGACGGTCTACAAGGGCAATATTGGGCACTCAAAGAACCGGGTCGCTTTCAAGGAGCCGGAGCTAATGTAGACCTGCTCAAACAGTTAAGTCATGAAGATTTGGAGAGCCTACCCGGATGTGTACTGAGGGTTCGGCAAGAGGGTCATCGCTTTGCAGCCCAACCTCCCGCCGATGCGCGTTGCTACTTTCAATATGAAGGACAAACTCGGCAAGTGGTTTTGGGGTTTCAGGTCAGTGCTGAGCAGTTTTGGAGCTATGACAAGGGAGTTGATCCAGAGACAGGGCAGGGACTCTGGGGAGCCTTGATAGGACCGTATGAGTATCACAAATGTCAGAGTTTTGCAGCGGAATTGCCGATTTAGACAACGATATTGAGTGGCAGAGGTGACTAATCGCGTCTCTGCCATCAAAATCGTCATTAGCCATTGAACCGCCCCCTATTATCGGGGTTGTTGCATGGGCAATTGCACAACGAAGATGCTGCCGTTACCGACTTCGGATTGAATGTTGATCTTGCCGTGGTGTGCTTTGACGATTTGGCTCGACAGGTGCAAGCCTAAACCACTGCCCGATCGCTTGTGGTTGCCATGCCGGAATGGCTCAAATAGGAAGGATCGATATTCTGGGGCAACACCGGGACCAGAATCCTGGACTTCAATTTTGACCCATTGAGAGCCGTTGTTGGAAGCATTGCTAGTTGGGGCAGATGTCGTGCCAAGCCGGACTTCGACAAAGCCAGTATCGGTAAACTTAATGGCGTTGCCCACCAGATTCATAAACACGCGCCGCAACTCTAAGCGATCGCCCATGATCTCAACTTCTCCAACGGTATTGAGATTGCTGCGGAGTTCTAACCCCTTGTCGATCGCCAGAGGTGTCAGAGATTGCAGGACTTCCAGCAATAGCTCTTGCATATTGATCGGGGTAAACGCCAGCGTCTTTTTCCCGGCTTCGTAGCAATAGACCTCCAGGAGCGCATTCACCATCTCCAAAAGGTTTTGGTTGCTGCGACTCATGATCACCATGGCTTCGCTCAACTCAGGTGACAGTTCACCGAGAACCCCCTGCTGAATTAGAGACAACATGCGATCGGCAGCGACAAGGGGAGTCCGCAAATCGTGAGTCAGGCGGGAGACAAAGTCTTCACGTTGACGAGCAATCTGGTCGCGCTCATCGACGCTGTGTTTGAGTTTGAGGAGCGATCGCACCCGTGCCAGCAATTCTTCAAATTCAATTGGTTTGCGAATAAAATCCTCGGCTCCGGTATCCAACCCCTGGGCAGCTCTAGGCTTGTCGTGCGCTGTGATTAACAGAATTGGAATGAACGGTAGATTTTGATTTTCGCGAATCCGGCGAGTCACCTCAAATCCATCCATCCCAGGCATCATCACGTCTAAAAGCACCAGATCGGGAGGGGATGTTTCAACAAAGGCTAATGCATCTCTGCCGTTGTCTACAATATCAATTCGATAGCCCTCTTCTTTTAAGATTGCCTGAATTAAATATGAATTATCGGGAGCATCATCCACGACTAGAATGCGATCAGGTCTTTTTGAAGGGTTTAACGGAAAAGATTGATTTGTAAAACTGAGCGTTTGCATAAATAATGGGAGGTTTTTAAGGAGCTTTTTTGTAAGAGCAGGATTTGAAAGCGATTGTCTCACTCTAGAGACGTTTTATACCTCAACCAAATGAGAGATTTTCACGCAGGGCGCAACAGAGGAATGAACTGGATTAAAACTGCCCCTCGATGGTTAGTGTGGGGATTGGCTTTCCCTATCTTGGTTCTGAATGGCTGGCTGATGCTGCTAGTGATGGACTATTTTCGATCGCCTGTCACCATTTTTATCAGTGCCACTATTCTCTCCTTTATTCTCGACTACCCGGTGCGTTGGCTACAACGTCGGCGTGTACCCCGCTTGCAAGCCGTTTTTTGGGTTGTGTTGTTGGTGCTGTCGATTGTGTTTATTCTGGCAATTACGATTGTGCCGATTGTGATCGAGCAGTTGGATGAGCTGATTAACCGCCTGCCTAGCTGGTTAGAAACTGGAAGCCAACGGCTAGAAGCGATGCAAAGCTGGGCGATCGCCCGTCGTTTGCCTGTGGATCTGAGTTGGGTGATGCTGCGGTTGCAGGATGAACTGTCAAATCAGCTGCAAGTCTTTAGTAGTCGCATTCTAACCTTTGGGTTGGGTCTGTTGGGAAGTGCCTTTGAGCTAACCCTGACCATGGTGGTGACATTTTACCTGTTGCTGTATGGCGATCGCTTCTGGCAAGGTTGGTTTCAATGGTTGCCGCCTCCCTTTAACGTCAGACTACGCCGTTCCCTGCGCTTACATTTCCATAACTACTTCATCGGTCAGGCAACGCTAGCTTCATTAATGGCAATCTTTATTACTGTTGCCTTTTTAGTGCTTCAGGTGCCCTTTGGGCTGTTGTTTGGGTTGGCGATCGGCGTGATGACTCTGTTGCCCTTTGGGGCGGTGTTTAGTATCTGGATCATCAGTTTTTTGATTGGGTTAAACAGTCTATGGCTGGGTGTGAAGGTGCTGTTTGTCGCATTACTGATCGATCAGAGTATCGAAAGTGGTATCGCTCCTCGCTTGTTGGGGCGGTTTACCGGGCTAAACCCAGTTTGGGTTCTGATTGCCCTGCTCCTGGGAGTCAGAATCGGCGGTCTATTGGGCTTATTGATTGCTGTCCCCACTGCCAGCTTTATTAAAAGCATCATTGATATGCTAAAAATCTCAGCCTCTGAGTCCACCGTTGAAGACATCGAACTTGCTCCTTAAATTCTCCTCTTCCTATGATTCAATCTGTCTCTCCGTCCGTTAGCGATCGCCTACCCACGCTCATCCAGAGCCAGCGACAGTTCTTTGCAACTGGGGCAACCAAAGACGTTGAGTTTCGGATTGCCCAACTCAAAGCCCTGCGACAGGCGATTCAAGCCCATAAAGATGCCATTTTGGAGGCACTCAAAGCGGATCTGCACAAGTCCGTGTTTGAGGCGTATGCTGCCGAGATTGGGGTGATTCGAGATATCGATCATGCGTTGAAACACATTCGCGCCTGGGTGAAGCCAAAGTCAGTGCCCGTGGGGTTGATGCAAGCACCGGGTCGTGCCCGCATTCAGGCAGAACCCCTGGGGTCGGTGTTGATCATTGGTCCCTGGAACTACCCGATTCAACTCATGATTTCGCCATTGGTGGGGGCGATCGCCGCTGGTAACTGTGTCGTGTTAAAGCCCTCAGAACTGGCACCCCGCAGTTCTGAAGTCATCGCTGATATCATTCGCAAAACCTTTGAACCACACTACATTGCCGTTGTGGAAGGTGGCATCGAAACCAGTCAGGCTGTTTTAGCACAGAAATTTGATCACATCTTTTTCACCGGGGGTACGGCGATCGGCAAAATCGTCATGGCAGCCGCCGCCCAAACCCTCACCCCCGTTACCCTCGAACTGGGCGGCAAAAGCCCCTGCATTGTCGATGCCGACATTGATGTGGAGATGACGGCTCGACGCATTGCCTGGGGCAAATTTATGAACGCTGGGCAATCCTGCATTGCTCCCGACTATCTGCTCGTGCAGCGGCGGATCAAACCTCTCCTGCTACAGGCGATCGAAGCCGCGATTTACGAGTTTTATGGCGATGATCCGGCTCAAACCGAAGACTACGGCAGAATTATCAGCGACAGACACACGCAGCGATTGACATCCCTGCTGTCCAGCGGACGCATTCTATTGGGCGGACAAACGAACCTGGGCGATCGCTACATTGCCCCCACCGTGATGGATCAGGTGCCCCCCGATAGCCCAATCATGCAGGATGAGATTTTTGGTCCCATTCTGCCTGTGCTGGAGTATGACGAGTTAGAAGAGGCGATCGCTTTCGTCAACGACCGACCCAAGCCTTTGGCTCTCTACATCTTCTCTAGAAACAAAGACATTCAGCAACGGGTGCTCAACGCCACATCATCGGGGGGAGCCTGCGTCAACGATACTTTCCTGCAAGTCGGGGTAGTTGACCTCCCCTTTGGCGGAGTGGGTGACAGCGGTATCGGCAGCTACCACGGCAAAGCCAGTTTTGATACCTTCTCTCACTTCAAAAGCATTCTCTACAAACCCTTTTGGCTCGACTTCAAAATGCGCTATGCCCCGTACAAGGACAAGATCGAGACACTAAAGAAATTTATTCGATGAATTATTAAAGTGAAGTAGAGAAGAGACGCAATTAATCGCGTCTCTTCTCTACTTCACCCTTCAACCCCTATCGGCTATACCGCTCCTCTGCCCAGGGTTCACCCCGGTGATGATAGCCATTGCGCTCCCAAAACCCTAACTCTGTATGGTCGAGAAACTCTAACCCATTAATCCACTTGGCACTCTTCCAGGCATAGAGGTGGGGCACCACAAGACGCATGGGTCCACCATGCTCGATAGGCAACGGCTCACCAAACAGGGTATGGGCAAAAAAGTTTTCTTCTCGCAAAAAGTCATCTATCGCGATGTTCGTGGTGTACCCCCCGTAGCAGTGCTCCATGATGTGAACAGCCTTGGGGTCAACATCGATGTACTTCATGAAGTCGGTTACTTTTACACCTGTCCACTGGACATCGAGTTTTGACCAGGTTGTGACACAGTGAAAATCAGCCGTGAAGTTACTCTGCGGCATCGCCATAAAATCTGACCAGCTAAAGGTCTTGTTCTGAGCAAGCCCCCACACTTTAAACTGCCAGTTTTCGGTACTAACCGTTGGGGTTTGCCCATAGGTCAACACGGGAAAGCCTTTGGCGAGGTGTTGTCCTGGGGGAACGCGATTTTGCTCGTCTGCGGTTGGTTTATGAAAGAATTTTCCGAGCATAACGTAAAGGGGTGAGGGATAGAGTTGGCGTAGATATCACAGAGCCATCCGGTTGCTGCGAACTGTCAGCTGTCGCCATCAAGGTTAGAACGGGGTGCAGGGATGGAATCCTTGGATGGGAGAAGCTCCACACCCTCTTTCTTCTCTGTTTTGACAGTTGCTCTATCTACTGTGTAGCAGAGATTTGAGCAACCCAAATTAAATAGGAATTAAAAAACAGGACACGAGGTGCCCTGTTGGTGGAGTTGATATGACGAGAGGGGTTGGAAATAAAGGATGACAACTGCATCCCAAAAAGTTACTCTTCCTCATCCTCCTCTTGGGGATAGATAAAGCTGCTGGAACGCCCCGTCAATACGGACTTGCCCAAAGACAGTGCTCTCTGGGCTTGTAGAGCTGCCTTACGACGCCAGGTTGCTCTGCGCTTATCTCGCTTTGAGTTGGATGTTTTCTTCTTAGGAACCGCCATGACCGCACACGCCAATTTTTTACAACCTTTCCATATTAATCGATCTAGGAGGTGAGTGGAAACATCAGGAAGAGATCTTACGGGAGGTCAAGGGTCTATTGACGGACAACGCCCATTGGCGATCGCCCATCCATTAATCAACGCTAACCCTAACGCAAAATCGATCGCGGCAATCCCAATTGCCCAGCAGGGGCAGCGGGCAGGTCAATGCGAACAGGGTTGCCTTCAGGAGTTTGCGGAATAGTTGTCACAGGGACATTGGTTGTGGTCGCAGGGGCATTGGCAGGGGCAGTTTGGGTGGGTTGCGGTACACCGGGAGCAGCGGGTTGAGACGCGGGAGGCACAGCCGTTGCCGTTGGCGGAATCGCATCCACAGGAACGGTTTCGTCGAGGCGCAACAACGATCTCGCACTGACAAAGTAGGTCGCCCAACGCCGTGCATCAGGACGGCTATTCCACTGAGCCCGGTTGACGTCTAACGATAGCAGGGGAGCGATCGCCCCTCCACTTTGACCCATCACGGTAATGGATACCTCTGTCACTCCCCGATTGCCACTGAAACTGCGCTGAGCAACAGTTCGAGCGGCGGCTTCTGCCCTGCGAATCATCGTGTCATAGCTTTCTCCCGCTTCTCGCTCAAGCGCAACTGCGACGCGATAGGGATAGGCTTGAGCCATGCTTGGAAACACGGCTTCGATCGCAACCCACAGTCCTAACATGCTGCCGCAGAGGGTCAGACCAAGCGACGTGAATCGATTAAAACGCGATCGTTGATTTGAGGTAGGTTTAGCATCCTTGGCAAGTGTCATGATTGACCTCCGATAGACGTTGCTCGTGATGATTAAAAAAGCAGGCTTACAGCAGATCAGGATTACAAAGGTGGGCAACTCTCGAGTTTGCTTTTTGAACTCATTGAATAGCTCCAGATAGACGGGTTCGCGCTTTGTACAGCAACTGTCGAGACAGTTGAGACAAGGGGATGTGGAGGTTGCGCCTCCAGCCAGGGGTTCCACCCCTACACTCCGTCCTTACCAACCTTTCGGTTGCTATAGATGTATTGTCTAGTCAACCCAAAAATGACTCTAATCTTTATTCTCTAGCGATCGCCCAATATAAAAATACCGAAATTGAAACCAGTCTATAGCAGTCTTCCATAATTTATGAGGCAGGTTGACGTTGAATCTATTTACTCGACCAGCAGAGATGTGATGTTTGGCGTGATTTGAGATGAAATCCGTTATGAAAATATTGCTGATCACAATTAATTAAGAGATACTATTTGGTTGAGCTATTTACTTTAGAAGTGGGTGATTGATGAAACTCTCTGGGCACCCTACTGACATAATCCTGATTTTGGGGCATCTGGAATGACAACTTACTGGGCGATCGCGATTGGTATCAATCAGTATCGATGCTTCCAACCGTTAATGTATGCTCAACGGGACGCTCAGGCGTTGTGGAGTTACTGGGCAAGTGAAGGGCATTTTTTATCAGAACACTGTTTGTTATTAACAGATGCTTCCGCTGCCATTGATCAACCCACCAGCGCACCCGATCGCGACACCATTGAAAACACCATTGAATCAGTTTGTCAGCGACTCCAACCGGATGATGTGTTGTGGTGTTTCTTTAGCGGTTATGGAGTGCGGTTTCAAGGGCGCGATTATTTAATGCCGATTGATGGCGATCCGCGTCAGGTTCCTGCAACGGGAATCCCGGTTGAGTCGTTGTTTGCGACGTTGCGGGCTGCCTCCAGCAAAAATATTGTACTGGCGTTGGATATCAACCGTAGCCAGGGGCTTTTAGATGGAGAGGGAGTCGGGCAGGAAACCATCGCTCTTGCCAACCAGTTTGGTATTCCGACTCTGCTCTCATGTCCGCCACACCAGTTTTCGCACGAGACACTGGCGTTACGTCAGGGCTTATTTACTGCCGCTCTGTTAGAGGGATTGCGCTTCCATGGCTGTGCCACAGTGGGTCAGTTAGGGCATTACCTGAGCGATCGCCTCCCTGAATTGAGCGACCACCACTGCCGTCCTCGACAAGATGCCGTGGCGATCGTTCCCCCCGCACAACAACATTTGCTACTTGTGCCAGAGCAAGCCCTGGTGATGGCAGGGGTTCCCTATGCTCAAGTATCTACCCCTAATGCTCCCGCCCCCGTTTCGGCAGGTATTGGCATCCCCAGTGCTAGACCAGTTGAGCATAAAACCTACCCCAACGGCAGTCACCCCGACACCAGACCGCCCCTCATCAACACACCCCACATCAACGGGAATGGTGCTGCGGTGAATAGCAATTCGACAGCGACATCTCCGGTATCCAACGGGGCTACCGATCATGCAGCGGGTGACGAATCGGACAGTTTATTTTGGAAACGCTGGCGACCCTGGCTGATTGGAGCGATCGCTTTTCTCATTGTGGCGGTGTTGCTACAAAACCGCGATACCTTTAGCAACGAACCATTGCCCCAACCTTCCCCTACAACAGGAGCAGCCCCTGGTTCCAGCACAACCAGTCCAGCGACCACCAATCCGGCTACACCTAATCCAGTCACAACCAATCCAGTGCTGCCCACTGGTTCCAACCTGACCGCTCAAACCTTTAACCCACCGGATACCACCTCTGATGCGGCTGCACCTACAGAGGATGGTGACTCAACCCCGCTTGGAGAATCTCCTCAGCCCGACCCAACCACCGGAGAGGTCGTTGCTCCCAGCCCTGAGCCACTGATTGATCCTCCTAATCCAACTACAACGGTCACTCCAGGTCAAAACAGTGCTTTGCAACAGACGAATCAGGCGTTGTTGCTGCAAGCCCGTGCCTCTTTGAGCCGTCCCAGAGCCTTGAGTGCAACCAATCAAGCTTCAGACTTTAGCACGGCGATTCAAATTGCCAGTCGCATTAAAGCTGGGGAACCCTATTATGCCGAAGCACAGCAAGATATCGATCGCTGGAGCCAGATCATTCTAGAGCTAGCCCGTAGCAGAGCCAGTCAACCCAACCAGGGGTCTGCTCTGGTGGCGGCTCAAAATTATAGTGCTGCCATTCGTGCCGCAGGGCTGGTGCCTACTAATCGCACTCAACTGCGTGCCACAGCTGAGCAATACGCCACTCAGTGGAGTCAGATGATTTTGAATCTGGCAAATGCTCGCGCCAGAGAAGGACGGTTGGATGTCGCCATTCGCACGGCTCAACTAGTGCCCCGCAATACGCCGAGCTATGCCGCTGCCGAACAGGCGATCGCGCAGTGGGAGTCGCAGTTGTATTACTAACAGAGTAGAGGTTGGCATACTCACCCACTTGTGAGGCGGTAAGCGATCGCCTCATTTCGGCTCTGGGAAGGTAGATTTTAGGCTCTAGTCGAGATTTTTTTAGACATCGGAGGTTTTCAAAACCTCCGATGTCTTGAGGAGCACTTCCTACTGGTCAATACCTGCCTCCTTTCTTAACTCCGCTAGCACCTCAGCCGTAAACGGATTTTGACCAGCTTGCAACGCCTCTAACCATGTCTGCTGCTGTTGTTTTCTCTTATCTGAGGAGTAGTTTCTATCAGACTCCACAACTGCCTGAAAATCCTCTGCGGCTCCCGCAATATTACCCGTTAAAGCTCTGGCTAATCCACGCGATTCTCGATAGCTCCACCAGTTGTCTAAACCCACTGCTTTGTCACCTGCAAACAACACAGTTGCTGCCTGACCGTGCAAACTACCAAACTGGCAAAGCTCATTCCAAATCCAGTCATCAATCTCCAATCCAGGGTCGATCGCTTGAGCCTCGTGATAAGCCTGCACTGCCTCTGTCACTCTGCCCTGTTTCACCCAATCCATGCCCTGGCTCAACAACACAGCCGCTTGAAATCGGGGGGATTGGGCTAAAGCCTCTGGTACATTTAAGGCTTGATGTAGCCCTTGAGCACCTGCCCAGCGTGTAGCTCCATCCCAACGGATCTCACTCAAGTTAGTATCTTGAAGGTAGGCTCTGATGAGGTTGGCACTGCTGAGGTTGGCGCTGCTGAGGTCGGCACTGCTGAGGTCGGCGTTGACGAGGTCGGCGCTGAGGTTGGCGTTGCGGAGGTTGGCGTTTCTGAGGTAAGTGCTATTAAGGTTGGTACTGTTAAGGTTGGCGTCACTGAGGCTGGTGTTGAAGAGGTTGGCGCTGAAGAGGTCAGCGTTTCTGAGGTCAGCGTTTCTGAGGTTAGCGTTGCTGAGGTTAGTACCGCTGAGGATAGTATTACTGAGGTAGGCGCTGTTAAGGTCAGCATTACTGAGGTTGGTGCTGCTGAGGTAGGCGCTACTAAGGTCAGCATTACTGAGGTTGGCGTCACTGAGGTTGGCGCTGAAGAGGTCGGCGTTTCTTAGGTTGACGTTGCTAAGGTTAGTGTTGCGGAGAAGTGTTCTAACGGTCTTGTTAAAGATATCCAACTTCACACAATCACTGTAGTGCATGATCTGGAGCAATCGCTCTGGCTGATGCGACTCCGTGTCGGGTTGTCCACAGGGGTAAAACTGGATTTGCTCCTTCAAGGACGCTTGAGACTGAGCATGTCGATGGATCTCCAATAACAGAATCAAGGTGTTAAGACCTGTATAAACATCTACCGAGCGTTGCCCAGCCTGGATCTGATACTTGTACAATTGTTTTGCTTTACGCTGTGGCAGGGTTTCTCCGGTGTCATCGATAAATTCGCCATCACACCAGCGCAGATAGAAGTCTTCTAGCCGTTCAAAAAGAACGACCCAATCAAAACTGTCCTTTTGCTTTAACAAGCCCATCAGATATTCCACAATCTCCTGGGTGAGTGCTCCAAACCCAAACAGGTCATAAATCTCCCAGGGCAAATTTTGATTTGAAATCGTGTAATTTTTGCGGCGACTGCCACTTTTCTCAGTCCAGTTTTCCAGGCTTTCACACAGCCGTTCCGCACACAAAAATTCGCCAAAGCTCTTATGAAAAAACTCGACCTGGTTGTCACGTCCCTCGACTGATTTCAAATAAAACGCAGCCAGAGCATTTTTAAGTGGGTTTTGCTCTGCTTGCTGCCGCGCACTGTCGAGCAGGGCTTTGGCTCCTTCATCTTCCTTGCGCTTGAGTCGCTCTTCAATCAAAGCAATGGCGGCAGACTCGCCCCCCGATTGCACGACACATAGCCCTGCCTCTGCCAAAATGCTCCGCAGATCCTCTGGGTCAAGCCCGGTAATTTTAGGGTTGAGATCGCGTCCATTGTCGCTGCGTTGTTTGGTCAATACCCAGTCCAGTGCCGCCTCATAAATTTGGATGCGGACTGCTACAGGGTCATCCCCCTCAAATTGAGATTCCTGGAGTTTGCCATCGCGATGCAGTGCCGCTAACAGATACAGCAACAGCGGTTCAGTGGCTAGTGTTTTAACTTGTTTTGGGCATCGCTGATTATTCAAAAATGCCTGAAACTGTTGTGCTTTCTCTGCATCCGCTAAAACAATACTCCACCGCTGTAGCCACCCCTGCTGAATCTGGTCGGCCATCGGTTGAATCTCGACCCGCTCTAGATTGGGGGGCATGAGCCGCTCAATGCCATACAGAGCCAGGGGTCTACCTGTGATCAATACGCGATGACTCCGTTCACTGTTTTGAGAGCAGCGAGTTTGAAAGAGCGATACCTGATCGAGAAATTGTTGAAGCCCAACGGTTGCTCCCCGCTCTAGCAACAGTTCATCAAAGCCATCCAGGAAGAACAAAAAGCGAGTATTGGGGTCAGTCAACCAGCCTGGATCTTTAGTAAAGTCAGTGCCAATGGCATCTGCCAGGGTTTTGTCAAAGTCCTGGGCAAAGTTTCGCACATCGCGCAAACGAATCAGAATCGGAATCCAGATGGGATACAGATCGCGGCGTACTTTGTCAGCAAACATGCGACAAAAGACGCTCTTGCCTCGTCCTGGCCCTCCCTGAATGAATAGGATCTGTCCTTTTTTGTCAGGGTTGAGCAATAGGGCTTCCGCCCATGTTTCAATGTTTTCCGGCTCTGCCTCATCGTTGACTCGACCTTCGCCATCCACGGGTTTTATCTCTAGCGGCACATACAGATCGGCAAAACAAAAGTCTTCATCAAAAATCTTCTCCTGCGGCTTCTGGGCAATCCACTCTTTCAAATACCGATCAATGCTGATGTAGCTCTCCTGGTCTTGCAGCCAGCCTTCGCCATACACGGCGGCTAACCGCTTGACCTGGTCTTGCACCTCCGCCACGATCGTTTTCATGTAGCGGTGTGTACTTCGGGAGATCCGCTCCGTGACACAGGCGGCTTCTTGTGGAGGCAATCCTGCCTCCTGTAATCGGCTACTGAGTAAGCTGTTAAAGATCTTTGCCAGATCGGAGTCATGGAAACAGATCAGCGTTTCCCGTGCTTTTTGCTCCGTGAGTTCAACGGCTCTGCCCTCCAGTTCGAGCTTGTCCCCCAACTGTCGGATACGCTTTGCCAGAGCATCTGACGCCGGTTGGTCTGAGAGCCGTTGAGCAATGTCGGGATGCTCTGTCAGAAACACTTCCAGGCTTTTGAGGTAGGCACTCTGGCTGGCGATCGCCACTCCCACTTCTAGCGATGGCTCTTGACGAGTCTGCTCATAGATATACTTCAGCAAACTGGTCGCCAGTGGCACAAAGGGCAATCCGGCTCCGGCCACCTGTGCCAGGGGCGAGTTCAACACATCCAACAGTGAGGAGATATTGCTGCTGCTGATTAACCGTGCAACTTCTGGAGCAGAGCTATTTTCTTGCAGTGCTTTTGCCAGTTCCAGAATTGATTTGCTGGTGTCTACCGCACCGCTGACCGTGTCACTGAGGGAGAAGGTAATGTCTGTGTTGAGAGTCTGCCAGATATCGCGCCAGAGTTGCTTAACCATGTGTGGGGAAACGCGGAGATTAAGGGTTGCTCAGGAATTTGCTCCTAAACTAACCGATTCTTGTGTCTTTTATGATGAAATCCGCTGTTCTATGCAATTCGCAATCCCACCTGATGGGGCGTTGATACCTCGGTAGGGGCGGTTCGCGAACCGCCCCTACGCTGATGATGATTCACTTTTTCAAGTTAGGGCGTAGCATTCGGGCGAGAATCTTTCGGCTTAACCGACAGCGACCTACCGAATGCTGCGCCCCTACGCCCTATTCCCCATTCCCCATTCCCCACTCACTACTCCCCACTCACTTTACTGTTGTCGCAACCGGATTTCGGTCGGTTCACTGGTCACATTGTCCAGGCGAGCGGTGGCTCTGACGGTGTACTCCGTTCCAGGGACGGGAATACGCGGACGAGGCACCTGAACCCGGAACTCACCCTGGCTGTTGGCTCGAATGTCGCGATCGACCAAAGTGTCGCTGCCGATATTGCCCAAATCAACGCCTAACACTGAAACGCGTGCAACGACATTGACGCGCACACTGGCATTGGGGCGGGTTTGTCCCACTAAGGTAAATCCTTGATTAACGCGATCGCCATCTTGATGACTGGTGAATCGAGGTTTGAGATCGGTAACCGTTGAGCTACCTGTGTTGCCTGTGTTGCCTGTGTTTCCGGTGGAAGGAGTTTGCCCAGTAGTAGGAGTATCACCCCAGGCAAAGGGTTGAGAGGCCACCGCATAGGTGGTTTGATTTTGTCGCCGCAGACGACCGACAACCGCACCTTCAGAAACGCGCTCACCCGATCGCACTGAGATGTTGGCAACATAAACACCGCTCGATCGCTCCTGAGCCGCGACTTCTCGCACCGTTCGACCGTCTTGAATCAGTAACACTGATGCTTCCGATCCGGGTGTGCCGTTGATGGTGACGGTCAGCGTTGATCCAGCAGCTTGAGTCGTGCCAACGGCGTTGTGAGTCACTGAGGTAATCCGTACCAGTTGCGGCTGTTGCACGTTAAACGCCCAGTTTGCCGTGCGTTGCTCGCCTCGGACATTGCGATATTGCACCTGCACCTGTACCTGACCGACGGGTAGGGGTTGATCAGGGCGGTAGGTAAAAAAGCTGCGGGTAATCGTGCTGCGGCTAGTAACATCCTGCCCGTTAACAAAAATCCGCACCGAACTTGGATCAACGGCTGGATTGCTCTCAAATTCGCCAGCGATCGATGTATCAGGTGAAACATTTTGACTATTAACCGCAGGGGTTTGCTCGACCACCTGTTGCGCCAACACCGAATTTGATGAAGTGTTTGATAAAGCACCAGATGCAATAAGCAATCCTGTAGCGGTTAATCCCATCCAAAATTTTGTTTTCATAGTAAGCCAGATTTTAAGCATTCCCGCTCTTTTATGAAGAAACTTTGGAGGATCAAGTTCCAGTCTTTTAAATTTCACATCGCCTCTAAAAGGTTAAGTATAAATACCTTCTTATTTACTTAAATACATATCATTATTGACTTCTATAAAGCTTCTTTAGGAATTAATGCACTCCTGGGTTATTCTTATGTTGATAAATGATTTCTCGAAAAAGAAATGTAGTATTTCTATTCATACTTGATTTCTTTTACGAAAAAATTTTCAGGGTACGCATCAAGACTCATTAGAACTAGGCTTTTGCCAATATTTAGACGTTTCTCAAACTTTTTTAGAGTAACTTTTCAGGGTTTAAATGTAATTCAAAATTCTGCTCACTTAGAAAACAAAGAGTTGCAAAACTCATACCAGGCTTCAAAGAGTTCAGAGTTTTAACGAGTTACATTTTTTAATGTTTCTACCTATACTTCAAGGCAATTAAGAGGGTTTCGTTTGTTTCAGAACGTTAAGTTTTATGATTAGCTCCTGAAACAAATAGTGGAAATCCTTGAATAAGAGTTAAACGCCAAAAAGCGATAGGGGATCTACTGAAATTTATCTCAAAACTCCTTTTAAACGCCTTCTGGTCATGGATTCAAAACAGTTAGAACAATTGCGGCAGTGTTGTCGCGATCGGGCAGCGTTTGAGCAGATGCAACAGATCCTCTCAGCCGAACTAGAGCAAGTCCAGTTTGAGCATCAACGCGCTTTGTTTCGAGTCATTGCCAAGATTCGCGAGTCTCTAGATTTAGAAACTATCTTTAAAACAACGGTGACCGAGCTACGGCAACTGCTAAATGCCGACCGAGTTGCTGTGTTTAAGTTTTATCGCAACTCTGGCTACAACGATGGTACGTTTGTGTCGGAGGATGTGTTGCCCCGGTTTCCGTCTACCTTGTCAGAACATGTGCATGATCACTGCTTTGGGCAGCAGTATGCCATTCATTATTTGGGGGGACGGATTCAAGCGATCGCCGATATTCAGAATGCAGGTTTGCAACCTTGCCATGTGGATGTGTTGGCAAAGTTTCAGGTGCGTGCCAATCTGATTGTGCCGTTGTTGCAGAGCGATCGCCTCTGGGGGTTGCTGTGCGTGCATCAGTGCTCAGGTCCTCGACTCTGGAAAACGACTGAAATTGAATTCACGAAACAAATTGCCGATCACCTGGGTGTAGCGTTGCAACAGGCAAAGTTGGTTGAGCAGATCACGACCCAAGCCAACCAGCAAAAGGCGTTGTTGTCAGTGGTTAGCAAAATTCGCGAATCGCTGGATCTGGAAACCATCTTTAAGTCAACGGCACGAGAGGTGCGGCGTCTGCTGGATGCTGATCGCGTTGGTGTGTTTTGGTTTGATCCCGATTCGGGCTATGACGCAGGTCAGTTTGTATCAGAGGATGTCTTGTCGGGTTTTGATTCGGTGTTAGCCGCCAAAGTCGAGGATCACTGCTTTGGTGAAAACTATTCCCTGCACTATCGCCATGGGCGCATTCAGGCGATCGATGACGTCCATAACTCTAGCTTGAAGGCTTGCCATGTTGAGGTTTTACGGCGATTTCAGGTGCGTGCCAATCTAGTAGTGCCCTTGCTTCAGGGCGATATGCTCTGGGGTTTGCTGTGTATTCATCAGTGCGCTCACCCCCGACGCTGGCAGGCACAGGAGATCGAGTTTGTCATGCAGATTGCCAATCACCTGGGCATTGCGTTGCAACAGGCAGAACTATTGGCACAGACCCGCACCCAATCCGCCGAACTGGCGCAGACTCTATCAGAGCTACAAGCAGCTCAAACTCGGCTCATCCATCAGGAGAAGATGTCGAGTCTGGGGCAGTTGGTGGCAGGAGTTGCCCACGAGATCAACAATCCCGTGAACTTTATCTATGGCAATTTGAACTACGCCAATCAATATGCCAAGGATCTGTTAGGGTTGCTGATGCTGTATCAACAACACTATCCCAACCCACACGGAGAACTGGGCGATCGCGCAGAGCAAATCGACCTGGAATTCATCATGGAAGACTTTCCGCGGATGTTGAACTCCATGCAGATTGGAGCCGATCGCATTCGCCAGATTGTGCTGTCATTGCGAACCTTTTCGCGGCTCGACGAAGCCGATATGAAATTTGTTGATATTCACGACGGGCTGGACAGCACGCTGATGATCTTGCAGCATCGGCTCAACCCCAAAACAAGCCAGATCAGTATTGAAGTCATCAAAGACTATGGAAATCTGCCCCTAATTGAGTGCTATCCCAGTCAGCTCAATCAGGTGTTTATGAATATTCTGACGAATGCGATCGACGCTCTGACAAGGGATGAGGAGTCTGAGAAGCACTCCCTAAGCCCAAAACCGATCCACAAAGCCAAGCAGATTACCATTCGGACAGAACTGCTGACCGATGCTCAGGGTACAAACTCTCGTGCAATCATCCGGATCGCAGACAATGGTTCTGGTGTGCCTGAAGCCATTCAATCGCAGCTATTCAATCCCTTCTTTACAACAAAACCTATCGGCAAAGGAACGGGCTTGGGACTGTCGATCAGCCATCAGATCGTGGTTGAACGGCACGGCGGTCTGTTGAAGTACGTTTCACAACCGGGTCAGGGAACTGAATTTTGGATTGAGATTCCAACACATCAGGTATCTCATCAGATCAGCTCTGATCAAGCTCTAAACTTCTCGGCGCAGTTGCCGCTCTAATCTCCCTGCAATTCTGGAGAGTTATCAACCATCGGTTGCTCTGTCGGGGCATCGGCTAAAAAAGGGTCAGCCTCTTTTGCAAAAAGCGGTTGAGGGTCGATCGCAGCATTGGCAACCAGATCGCGCTGAGCCTCAACTTCTGGATCAAGATTTCCCTCAAGGTCTTTTTTATCGGCATTGCTTCCAATTGACATACATTGATCCTCATCAATGAACCCTTTCAGCTTAGGGTGAGCCACCAGTAGAAGACCCTACCCCTGGGCTTATCGCTCCTCCCACTTTTGGTGGGACCTGTTGACAGCGATTTTGGATTTTAGATTTACGATTTTGGATGAGGGGTGTCCTGCGAATTGAACTCAATGATAGGGGCGATCGCTGCCACTGGCTCTTGACCAGACAAAACCTGAAAACCGGGTCAACCCCTTTTCCCTGTCCCCTGGTTCCCCCTCCTCTCGTCATTTTTTCCCTACCATACCCCATCCCCCTTCGACCCATGCCCCTCACTGATTCACTGACGATCGCCTCTTACCTCGCCCCAAACATGTTGTGGTTTTATGAGGCGGTAGGGGCATATCTGGCGCGATCGCTCTCCATTGCCGTGCAGGTGATCCCCAGCCGAGTTGACCCGCTAGAGGATGCGATGTTGTTGCAAGACCAGTGCGATCTGGCGTTTATCTGCGGGCTACCTCTGGTGCGCTATCAGGCGATCGCTCCTCAGCAATTGCAAGCCCTGGTTGCTCCGGTGATGCAGGCTGAACGGTATGGCGATCGCCCCGTGTATTTTTCAGACATGATTGTGAACGCTATCAGCGATATCACAACCTTTGAACAACTGGCAGGAACTGTCTTTTCCTACAATGATTTGGGATCGAATAGTGGTTACAACCTGATGCGCCACCGTTTGATGCAGGGTGGCTATCCGGCTAACTTTTTTGGTCAGGTAGTGGAATCGGGATCACATCAAGCCTCAATGCAATGGGTGGCGGAGGGCAAAGCGACCTGTGCCGCGATTGACAGCACAGTACTGGAGCAGGAATATCGCAGAATGCCTGATCTGGCGCGATCGCTGCGGGTGATTGAGTCCATTGGTCCCTGCCCTATCCCTCCACTGGTCGGCGCACAACGGCTCGGTGCAGAAACGCTGACTCAATTGCAAACCGTATTGCTAGACCCCGACGCTGAACTGCGATCGCAGATGCAACGAGCAGGCATTCGGCGGTTTGCGGCTGTGCAATCTCAAGACTATGAGGCGATCGCTCAGATTTACACCACAACTTTGAGCAATGGCTATGCGACGATTTTGTGAACTGAGTGACTTGTCCATTGTTAATCGCAATTGTCAATTGCAACTTGACGCCTTCCTCCCTGTCCCCTCTATGCAGACCAGTCGAGCCGCAGTGGGTAAACGGTGCGATGAGTAGGGGTCGTGCGCTCAGCTTGCACCTGGGCATCGCGATAAATCTGCCGAAACAGTTGCCGTTGGGCGTGGCTACCACCGACATTCCACAAGTGGGGCAGAACGGGTTTGAGATGGGCGATCGCCTTGTCCCATTGTCCTGCTGCGTGGGCGATCAGTCGGTGGGCAGTGGGAACTGTAATCTCGTTCCAGACCCGTCTTTGAGCAGAGGGTAGGGTTTGGGCATGAGCTTTCATGCTGGTTAACATCGCTTCTGCGAGATGTCGTTCAGCAGCACGAGTGAAAGCGTAGATGTAATACAGGTCCTGAAAGGGTAGTGCGTGTTCATGCAGACGAGGCAACAGATGGGGGCTAGTTGTTGCCAATAGGGTTGGACATCGGCTCCTTTCAATTCCAGGCGCAATAACAGTGAGATGGCTCCTACTTGATCTTTGGCGGAGTGACGTCGTGCCCTGCCCCACACATGCTGGTCATACAGGGCTAACGCCTGTTGCAAGTCTCCTTCCGGCATATAAAACAACGCCACATGCCACCAGTTGTGGGTGTAAAGCATGGAGTTGCAGTCCTCCCACAAGGGAGCAAACGTCTCCATCCAGGTCATCCCGTCTTGCGATCGCCCCTGCATCTCCATTACATGAGCTACAGCGTGTCATCGGATGTGGCTACAGCTATAGAACAAAACCGATAAAGCTTGTCTCCACAAAAACAGGACTGGGAGAAACATTCGGGTTCTCAAACTATCCCCTCTCCCAGTCCTAATTTCTTTGCTAAAGCTCAAAACGTGAATTGTCGCTGCGATCGCCCAACTCAGGACACTGACACCAAGAACTGCATCGCACTGCTCCAACAGGACGATCGCTATACCCCACTAAAATGCTGATGTATAGATGCCACGAATATCATCGGCGGTACAGGGACGAGGATTTAACGGATGACACCCATCGGCAAAGGCGATCGCCACCAGTTGATCGAGGCGATCGACAGCAACTCCGGCTTCTGTCAAGGTATTGGGAATCCCGACTTCGGCTTTAAGGGCATTCAACCATGCAATGAAGCCTGCTCCCGTTGGCTCGTCTGCCCCTACGACCGTGGCGAGTCGCGCTAATCGTTCAGGCACAGCCTGTAGGTTGAACTGCATTGCATAGGGAATCATCAACGCATTGGCGAGTCCGTGATGCAGGTCATACACCGTTGACAGCGCATGAGCACAGGAATGGGTCACACCTAATCCTTTCTGAAAGGCAACGGCTCCCATCATCGCCGCCATCAACATGTTGCTACGGGCTTCTAGGTCGCTACCATCTGCCACACTCTTTGCCAGGTTTTCTGCCACGAGTCGGACTCCCTCAATGGCGATGCCATCACACATAGGGTGATAGCCTTTTGCTAAATAAGCCTCAACGCAGTGAGTCAGAGCGTCCATCCCGGTAGCAGCAGTAATTTTGGGCGGCAGATCCAGCAACAATTCGGGGTCAGCAAACACCCGTTGCGGCAGCAACCGAGGCGAGAAAATAATCTTTTTAGCGTGGGTTTCATCGTCAGAAATCACACTGCTACGCCCGACTTCGCTGCCTGTGCCTGCGGTCGTGGGAATGGCAACCACATAGGGAATAGGCTGGTCGATCGCCCGACCATCGGGTTTGCCATCTTCGTAATCAAACAGATCACCGGGGTGATGCACCATCAGAGCGATCGCCTTGGCTACGTCGAGTGCGGCTCCGCCCCCCAATGCCACGATCGCATCGGCAGACTGTTGTCTAAAGGCTTCTACCCCGGCTGTTACCTGGGATTTTACCGGGTTACCCCCCAACTCACTGAAAACAGAGGGTTGCAGTCCTGCCTGGGTCAACTCCTGGAGCAACGCCTGAAAAAAGGGCAGGGCCACAATCCCTCTATCGGTCACTACCAGAGGACGCTGTATCCCTTTATTCTGTAGGGCAGTCGGAATATCGTGACGCGCCCCTGCGCCAAATCGAATTGCGGTCGGAAACGAAAACTCAGTAATACCCATGAGGGAAATACTCTCCAGGAAAATAGTCTAGGCATCACCCCGTTTTGAGGGAGATTTGGGAAGATCTTACTGTGAGTTCTGCATTTTGCCAGTTCACAAAGTCATGTAATTAGAGGAATTCTTCAACTATGAATCGAGGCTTTAAACGGCGAGATGTAATTATGGCAACGCTAGCGGCGGGTTTTGCGATCGCCGTTCGCCCCATTTCAGCCGCAACCATCACCACTAACACCGAGGGAATCACGGCTGGAGAAATCACGATTCCCACCGATGATGTAGAAATCCCCGGATATTGGGCAAAACCCGCTACCGGAACCAACTTCCCGATTGTGTTGGTGGTTCAAGAAATCTTTGGCGTTCACGAATACATCCAGGATGTCTGTCGTCGCTTTGCCAAATTGGGCTATCTGGCGATCGCTCCAGAACTGTTTGCCCGCCAGGGAGATGTGTCTCAACTGGAGAGCGTTGATCAAATTCGACCCATTGTGGCACAAGTGCCCGATGCTCAAGTCATGGCAGACCTGGATGCGACGTTAGCGTGGGCGGGCGAGTCCGGTGGTGACGTGAACCGGGCAGCCATCACTGGATTTTGCTGGGGTGGACGGATCACCTGGCTATATGCCGCTCATAGCAACGAAATCAAAGCCGGTGTCGCCTGGTACGGTCGTCTGGTGGGACAATCCAGCCCACTACAACCCAAACACCCTCTTGACATCGCCGAATATCTCAAAGCCCCCGTGTTAGGGCTGTATGGCGAGGCAGACGAGGGCATCCCGGTGAGCACGGTTGAACAGATGCGACAGGCGATCGCCAGAGGTGACAACAATTCGGAGATTATTGTCTATCCCGAAGCACCCCACGGCTTCCATGCCGACTACCGCCCCAGCTACCGACAGCAAGCAGCAGAAGATGGGTGGCAACGGCTCCAGGCGTGGTTTAGACAACACGGCGTTGCGTAGATAACGCCAGTTCAGTTGAAAAGCCTGGCGAATGCGTTCGCCAGGTGTTTAACCCAAATCGACGTTACTTAATTCCCATCCCTAAGTCCTGCGATTCACAGATAGGGTTTGGAAATAAAACCCGGGGGGTGTGGGGGACTGTGCCGTTAGCCAGAGGTGGAATCCCTGCACCCCAAATTCCCACCCTTATTTAACGTGAATTCGGGATCAGGATTTCGGCGGTTAAACCCGCCGCTATCGGAGCAAAGCCGACCTGCGTCGGTTCGTCAAATCCTGCCTTTTCCGGAGTCCGCGTCGGTGGACGTCGCTCTAGTAGCCACGAATTCATTCGCCGGGCTCTTAAACCGAATTGACGTTATTTACGACGAGTTGTATAGCTGTAGTCACCTCAGTTAAGACAAGGCACTCAACAGGACAGACGCGATTAATCGCGTCTCTCTCAGCAGGACTCAAATTCAATGTCCTAATGGTTTTGGCGATCGCTATACTAAGAGCTTTAACTTGCGCTAGTGTTATAGGCAATTTCCTGAACACTAATCTGCTGTGAATCTCCGCCAGTTTATTCCCTTTCTCGATCCATCCATTAAAGATTGGGCATTAGAAGCCCGAATTCTGCACTGGTTGACGTTTCTCTGGCTATTTATGGGGTTAGCCGTGCTGTTCTCGGCGTCCTATGCTGTCGCTGATAGTGAGTACGGGCACGGGCTGTACTACTTTGAGCGTCAGCTTCTCTGGGTGATCGTCGGGTTGATTGCCTTCAGCCTGATCGTTCACTCTCCCATTCGCTATATTCTGGGCTTAGCAGATTGGTTCATGCTGTTCTTCTTGGGGCTGATCCTGCTGACGCTCATCCCTGGTTTTGCCGATCCAGTAAATGGAGCCAGTCGTTGGGTGGCGATCGGTCCGCTGCCCTTTTTGCAGCCCTCAGAGTTGATCAAGCCCTTTCTGGTGTTACAAGCAGCACGCATTTTTGGTCGGTGGGATCAACTGTCGCAACAGGTGCGATTGACCTGGTTAGGCGTTTTTGTGCTGTTGATTGTGGCGATCTTGCTACAACCCAACCTGAGTACCGCCGCGCTCTGTGGCATCGTGTTGTGGCTAATTGCACTGGCATCGGGATTGCCATATCGCTATCTGGTAGGAACGGCGATCGCTGGCTTGTTTACCGCCACTATCAGCATCAGTCTGAGAGCCTATCAACGCGAACGGGTGATGTCTTTTTTGAATCCGTGGGCTGACCCAGACCAAAATGGCTATCAGTTAATCCAGAGCTTGTTGGCGATCGGCTCTGGCGGCATTTTTGGTGTGGGTTACGGCATGTCCCAGCAAAAGCTGTTCTACCTGCCCATTCAATACACAGACTTTATCTTTGCGGTGTTTGCTGAAGAATTTGGCTTTATTGGCAGTACTGTGTTGATGCTGTTGTTAGGGTCTTACGCCACGATGGGGCTAAAAGTGGCTCTCAAAGCACGGCAACCGATTCATCAACTCGTGGCGATCGGTATTGTCATTCTGTTGGTCGGGCAATCGCTTCTCAATATTGGAGTTGCCACAGGTGCCCTACCCACGACAGGCTTACCCTTACCCATGTTCAGTTATGGTGGTAGTTCGATGATCGCCAGCCTGGTATCTGCGGCTCTACTCATTCGAGTAGCCAGGGAAAGCAGCGAAGCGGAGGTTCTATCCCTACGCCCCCGTCTACACGGAGGAAGCAATGAGTAGAGGCGTAACTGAGTTGTGAAGTCGGGGATCAGCCGATGTTTCTCCGTTCCCCATTCATTCTTGCCCTAAACCAATGCCTGGGGATTGATGGTGTACCCAATATCCTGCAACAACGCAATATCGAGGCGGTTGGGTAGTTTGCGATCGCCAATCGTCAATGTTGGGTCCATCAGTGCCTCTGTACCCACCCCAGCCGCTATAAACTCATCCTGCACATGCCCGTCTGAAGTCAACGGAATCGGATTGCCACCGTTTTGTGCTCTGGCATGGGTTCCAGTAAATGCCCCGTTGCTCACCCAGTTATCAAAGGCATTGGATGTGCCGATACCCAGGGCATGCCCCAGTTCATGCAGGGCGATCGTGAAGAAATCAGGCTGACCTCCGGGCAGATCATTGGCAGTGTCAGGAGTGGGGTCAAAGAACCAATTTTCTGACCGATCAAACCCCAAACTGGCTGTCCACGGTTCAAAATCCGCTCCTTGATAACGCTGCTCCAGACGGCTTCCTACAGTCCAAATACCGGATGGGCCACCCGTTGCGAGGGTGCCACCCACCCCATCAAATACTCTTGACCCGACAAATACAACTAGGTCATCAATCTCGGAGTCTGCGTTTAATTGCACTGCAACATCCGTTTGCGGATTAACCACATTCAGACGAGTCCCAGGGGCGATCGCCTCAAATTCATCTTGAATGATCGCCTCCCAACGATCCGCAGCCGCTTCTAAAACTTGCCTGCGTGCTGGAGTGAACCACTGATCGGTATCAAAGCGATAGTCAAACTGAATGTTAAACGGTCGGGTAGGAGTTGGAACGGGCGCAGGAGTTGGCGTTGGCGTCGGCGTTGGTGTCGGCGTCGGCGTTGGTGTCGGCGTTGGCGTCGGCGTTGGCGTCAACGCTGGAGTCGGGGTCGGCGTTGGTGTAATGGGCACGGTCGGCTCTACAGGAGCAGGATCAGCGGCGATCGCCGTTGTGGCAATCAGCCGATAGCGAATCTCAGCACTCCCTGCACCCCGCCCTACAGAGACGCGAATGTAATACACACCCGCTCCTAGCGTCTGTTGCACCGCCTCCGATACTCGACCTGCACGGGCAGAGCGTTGAATCACACCCCCCGTTTGATTGAGCAGTGCCAGATCGGCGTTAGCTCTTAATCCGGTTAAGGACAGGTTGAGGCTGCTACGATTAGCCAACCGAAAGCGATACATATCAATGCGATCGCCCCCTCCAAGCGACTCTCGTAGACTAGTGGTGGCTGCCCGCAGGTTGATCAATCTGGCTTGTCTTAAAGTATTGCCAGCGCGATCGCCTGAAACGGATTGAGAAAACACACGCTGAACGGAGTGCAATAGCATAACGGCATTCACAAATTGGATAGTTCAGTGCCCATAAGAGTACCCATCAATCAGTGTTATAGCTATCACCACTTCATTTCGGGCAGAGGGATGGGGGCTGTGCTCCCAGCCAGGGGTGGAACCCCTGCACCCCGTCCTAACCCAGGTGGCTACAGCTATAGGTCAAATTCATACAGATTTCATCAGTTCTTCTCCCATGACTGTATACCCTCAAAAAATCCCCTCTTCTTGTTACAGGAGAAGAGGGGACTCGTCAGGTGCGTCTACTGCAAACCGTGAGATTTGCCAAACTATCTAGATCAACGTCCAGAGTTCCACACCATTTAAGCCGTTGTCTGCTGAGAAGAACAATCTACCGCCGACATTGGTTAAATTGTTTGGATTAGATTCATTCGCTGTGATCGTGTCAGGAGTAGCCGGAGTTGGGGGATCGGTGGTTGGATCTTCGGGGGTTCCAGGCGTCACAGTGACCCCAGGGCGAATATCAGCAACGAGTTGTGTCGTCTGCACCGTACCTTCGCTTGACCACAGCTCTCGACCCGTTGGCTGACCGTTGATATCCGTTCCCATTGTGAAGTACAGCCTAGTACCTACTGCCGTCAAATCCTCAATAGCGGGAGCCAGGGTAGGACGATTTGGAGTCAACAAGGTGGTCGTTGTGCCGTTGTAGGCATACAACTCGACTCCCTCGCTGCCAGTTGCCAGGAAGTATAGGGTGTTGCCGACAACCGTTAGGTTACGTGGCGAGGAATTAGCAGGACCTGTGTTGATATTGGTGATTCGAGTTACGGTGTCATTCGCCGCAATTTGCCACAGTTCTTCACCCGCACCATCCGCAAGGTTGTCTGCGGCGAAGTAGACATTGCCACCCATGGCTACGATATTCCAGTCCACAGATAGAACATTGGACGATTCAATGCCATTCGTGAAGGAGTTGGCTAAGTTAAACGTCGTCAGGGTGCCGGTACTGCTCAATCGGCGCAATTCAGTGCCCTCTGAAGCGGTTGTTGCAACAAAATACAGATTGTCACCAATCGCCGTCAGCTTCGTTGGATTAGAACTTTCACCGTCGCCTGGTTGTAGGTCAAAGGCGATCGCCGCTGTGCCTGGGGTTGCGGTTCCTGCATTCGTGATCTTCCAGACCTCTCTACCCTTGTTGTTAGAAGCAGCGTTATCCGTTGCGGCGTAGTACAAATCATTACCAATCGCAACCAAGTTGCCTGGTTGCAACCCTGCATCCGCAATCGCCGTAGCTGGGTTGTCTACGATAGCCGTTCCGGCAGCAGTGCCATCACTCCGCCACAGACGTTGGTTGGTTAACCCACTCACCGCCGAGAAGGTGAAGTAGAGATTGCTACCAACGGCAGTCAAATTGTCTATAAAACCACCACCAGGGCTATTCGTTAGCTGAACCGTCGTACTGCCGTTATAAACCCAAAGTTGTGTTCCACTCGTTCCATCGTTCGCGATGAAGTACAAATTATTACCAACGGCAACGAAGTCAGAAAGGCTACCCGGTGACTGAGGTGTACCAAACACCCGAATTCGAGTGGTTTCCTCTAAGTTACCGCCTGTGGGTCCTCCCGTACTGCTCCACAAACCAATGCCAACCCCTGGTTCGTTTGCTGCAAAGTAGAGAGTGCCTCCTACCGCTGTGAGTTCACTAGGCTGAGAACTGGCTTGTCCTCCATCTGCATTAAAGGCAATGTCACGGGTGATCGTCGGCAATCCAAGCGTCGATTCAGCATACATGGTAAAGCTGTAGGGCGAACCAGTCGCGCCTGCCCCGGCTGATACTCGAAGGTAATAGGTGCCTGCACCCAAGGTGCCGCCGATTTGCTCAGGAGCACCAACCCCCCGTGTTGACGTGAGCAACGAGTCGAGCGTGCCATTGATATCTTTGAATAACTCCAGGTCAGCATTTCCAGTCGCCTGGTTTAATAGGTCAATCCCAACAAAACTTTGACTCTGTAATTCAAAGCGGTAGAAATCAACGTCACTACCACCCACAAACTCCGCACGAACCGCTGTACGCTGACGAGCATTAGGGGGTGTAGTGATATTTAAGTCGTTAATGATGGTTGCTGTGCCTGCGGTATCTCCAACCGTATCTACAGGAGTCAACGCCACATTCAGAGTGTAGTTCGTATTGTTGCCTGGACCCGCCTGGAAGACTCGGATGAAGTAGGTGCCACCGGCTTGGGCAATATTTTGCAACAAACTGTTGTTAGCATCCCCTGACGCAATCAAGCTCTGGTTAGCATCAAACAGTTGAATACTAGCACCTGCTGTTAACCCAGTCAGTTGCAGTGAGAGGTTGCCAGGGGTGGTAGGGCTAAAGGAGAAGAAGTCTTGAGGGTCAACGTCACCGACAAAATCACTGAAGGTGCGTGGGGTGAAATCTACTGCTGGCAGTAAAGTTGGCACCAACGCTGAGGATGCCGCAAAGGTGTTACCGCCCGTATCAGGAGGTGGAGTTGTACCGCCACCCGGATTAGTCGGGTTAGTCGGGTTAGTCGGATTAGTGGGGTTATTTGGGTTAGTGGGGTTATTCGGGTTAGTCGGGTTAGTAATCGGTGCGGCTGACATGCTGAGGGCATATCGAGTGGTGCCTGTGCGGCGTTGTACTCGGACAACATAAGTACCCGGGTCAAGGGATAAACTGTTCAACCGTTCTGGGCGGTTACGGGGGTTTCTTGATAGTCGAATCAGCCCACCACGATTATTGAGAAGCAGGACATCTGCATTCGCTGTTCTGGCAATGCCCGTCAGGTTGAGATTAAAACTGCTCCGAGCGGAAAGGGTAAACTTCCAGAAATCGTTGCCGTCTCTGGCAGAAAGAGCACCTCGTAGCGTTCTTGCTGTAGGGGTCAGCACCGTTGTCCTCGCTGTCCGCAGCGTGTTTCCTAGTTGAGCTCTCGCCATGACGATTTCTCCCGCTATTGACTATTTGCAATTTAAGTTAGAGTTAGGTTTCCCTATCAAGGCTCAAAAACAATCACTATTTCTTTAAATTCATCTGAACTTAATTTAAGGTATTAACATCGCATTTATGCTAGCGAAAAGATCTAAGTTCCGCCTGATAGAAACACTGAAACTCGAAACCCCATCCGATGTTTTAGCCCCGGATAGGGTTTTGAGCATCGTTATTTTCAACTAGATCAATCTCATTTCCAATTTGGTATTTCTAACTAGAACTAAACGATTAATTTGAATTTGAAATCTATTTTTGAGTGAATTTTATTGTTCCAGTGGCAGAACGAAATTGGGATGTGTTTTGCATCACCTGTTGAGGTTTTGGGGTCACTTCTAATAGCTCTATCCACTTGATAGCCTTATTGAGGCGTTGTGGGGCAGGCATCCGCCGCCGGAGGTTGAGTTTCAATGGTGATGTCGCGATATCCAGCCGTGTTTAGCAGTTGGGTGACGACGAGCTTGGCGCGATCGCTCGCCTCCTGCAACACA
Organism: Oscillatoria sp. FACHB-1407; assembly: GCF_014697545.1. GTDB lineage: Bacteria > Cyanobacteriota > Cyanobacteriia > Elainellales > Elainellaceae > FACHB-1407. Next base: position 257,724 of record NZ_JACJSA010000010.1, read on the forward strand.
CCCTCAGTACAGGCCGCTGCCACAATTTCATTCAGGGTTTCACGTTGAGCCAGGTCTTGCAACTCTGGAGCGGCATCGGGTCCCAACCCTAGAAAGCCGCGATCGTAGTCATACACGCGCGATCGCGTCACGTCAATTTTGCTGTCTAAGATTTCTGGTGGAGGCAGGCGCAGATAAACGCTATTCTCTGTGATGTCGATATCGCCAGACTGCACCTTGGACAAGTCCACCCCAGCCCGCACTTCACCATAGGCAACATAGAGCAGGGTGGTTTTACCAACGACATAGCCACCAAAGGTGCGATCGCGGCTGGTGGGCACTACCGCTTGCATCGCAAAAACAGCAGTGGTCAATTCACTCACCCCCCGCACTTGCTCAACAACCACTGACTCGACATCGACTTGCGGCTCAGGTTGGGGCGGTAGAAATGCGGATTGCAGGGTATTGAGAAATTGGTCACCTGCTCGCCAAACTCCAATGCCGACAAATAAACCTGCCAGGGCGATGCCCCCGGTTAGCATGAGCGACAATTTTTTGAAGAAACCACCTCCCGATCGCCGTTGCAGCAATTGTTGCTCCAATGACGCCAGTCGCTCTTCGAGGTCGTGTCGATCTCCAAATTTATAGTTGCTCATGCAAAAATCCTTCGCTTGGTAGATCAAACACCCGTTTGACTATGCAGGGGTGACGTTCTTACCGTCATTCTAGTTCCCCAGATTTGGGTATGGGCAGTGGCCCAATTGATTCCATCAGAATTCATTAATGATCTGGGGTTGAATTCTCATGGGAGTTGGAATTAAGTGCCAGCTCAAACCTTGTAGAATAACGGTATTGCACTCTAAATTCAGCTCTACGAACTATGCTACTAAAGTCTACAACTCGTCATATTCGCATTTTTACTGCTGAGATTGAGAATGACGAATTAGTACCTAGTGATGGTCAGTTGACACTTGATGTCGATCCTGACAACGAGCTGGTGTGGAATGATGCTGCGCTTCAGCAGGTCTATCGCAAGTTTGATGAGCTGGTAGATGCGTATGCAGGGGCTGATTTAACAGACTACAATCTGCGGCGCATTGGCTCTGACTTGGAGCATTTTGTGCGATCGCTCCTTCAGTCGGGGCAAATCTCCTACAATCTGCAAAGCCGAGTCCGCAACTACAGTCTCGGCTTACCGAAGGTGGCTGCCGAGGGCAACGTATTTTAAGAAACGAGACAAAATCGGGTAGGGGTAAAGCATTCGGATAGGAGGATAACCCTTCAACTCCAAACGCCCAAACGGATGCTTTGCCCCTACTTAAATTTTTGTAACTCGCGCAGGCTGCGGAGGTCTAGGATATCCTGGTAAAACCGTCTTAGTCCCCGGTGCTGAGTAACTTCTGCGGACATGCTTTATTGCCCTAACTACACCTGTCAAACCCCCAACCCCGAAAGCCATAAATTCTGCCAGAAGTGCCGTACGTTGCTGCCACACCATTATTTATGGGCAGTGGGTGAAGGTGCGGGGCAGTTCCGGGCTGGCGATCTTTTGGGCGATCGCTATCTCTGCAAAGGTTCCCGAATCTTTTTAGATACCAAGCCTGGTCTATATTCCGCCGCTCCAGCCGAAATTCCACCCAATGTGGTTTCCTATTTGCGGTTGTCCCCTTATCGCATTCATATTCCTCAAATTTATGAGGTGCTCCCGTTAACGAATGCGTCCTGGTTGGTCTTGCTCGATCAGGCTGCCCTGGATAGCTCTGGTTTGGTGTTTGAGGGAGGTGCTCCGGCAGCGGACGTAGCAGCACCGCAATTGTTGCCTGCATTAAGCGATCGTTGGCAGTCGGCGTCTGCGATGCGTCAACTCAACTGGCTGTGGCAAATTGCCCATCTCTGGCAACCCCTCGCCAGTCAGCAGATGGCATCCAGTGTGTTAGCTCCAGAACTGGTGCGGGTCGAGGGAGCATTGGTGCGATTGCTGGAGTTACGATCCGATGGGTCTGATGCTGTGTCTTTGGCTCAGTTGGGACAACTCTGGTCATCTTGGGTTCGACAGGCTCACCCGTCGATTTCTAGAGGATTAACTCAGATTTGCCAGCAGTTAACCCAGGGTCAGATTCGCAATGCAGAGCAGTTGATCAGCCAGTTAGACACGTTGCTGGATCAGGTGGGGCGATCGCTCTCTTACCAAATTCATGTTGCTGCTCGCACGGATCAGGGACCAAGTCGGCAACGCAACGAAGATTCCTGCTATCCCCCCAATGGCACGGTTACAACCCATACCCTGCAATCTGCCTCAGATACGGCTCTGGTGATTGTCTGTGATGGCATCGGCGGACACCAAGGCGGTGATGTTGCTTCTAATCTCGCCATTCAAGCGGTACGGCAGCAGGTGCAATCCCTCTCATTAGAAACGCTAGACGCTGCATCGCTAACGCTGGCATTGGAAAAAGCCGCCTGCGTGGCAAACGACCAGATCAGCCAGCGCAACGACAGCGAACAGCGGTTTGACCGTCAGCGCATGGGCACCACATTAGTGATGGGACTGGTGCGGGGGCATGAGCTTTACATTACCCACGTGGGCGATAGTCGTGCCTATTGGGTGAGTCGCTACGGCTGTTATCAGGTGACTCAAGATGATGATGTTGCCTCGCGTGAAGTGCGGTTGGGCTACAGTTCCTACCGGGAGGCATTGCAGCAACCCAGTGCCGGGTCGCTGGTACAAGCGTTGGGCATGGGTTCCTCGACTGTGCTGCATCCGACCGTACAGCGATTTGTTTTGGATGAAGACACTGTATTTTTGCTGTGCTCCGATGGATTGAGTGATAACGATCGCGTTGAGGAAACCTGGGACACGACCCTATTGCCCCTGTTAGAAGGGAGAACGGACGTTGCGGTTGTCAGCCAACAACTCATCGAACTAGCCAACACCCGCAACGGACACGACAATGTCACGGTAGGTGTGTTTCACATTCGAGCGATGGTGAATCCCTTTGCTGATGAAATGCCGCCTGCAACAACCAGGGCGGTGTCTGCTCCAACATCGGGCACAGCAACGGTGATTCAAGAACGCTCTACCCAAGCCCAGCCTACTGCAACGGCTCCAGTGGTTGCCCCTAAGGTTAGTGCTGATCCAGCGATCGCCCCTGCGGGAGACAGCGAAGCCACTGCCAAGACCCAGGTCTTACCCACTCGCCAACGCCAATCCCTCAAGATCTTGCCGTTGTTATTAGGAATCATTTTGCTCAGCTTAGGGGGTGGTTTACTCGCATATGCCCTCAACTTGTCCTTCCGAGGATGGGTCGATCGCCTGATTGGTTTAAATCCCCTGGCTGTCCCTCCGCCAACCCCTGCTACGCCATCCCCCACTCCGGTCACCCCCTCAACCCCGTTGCAAATTGGCTCGTTTCTGCAAATCACTCCATCTTCTGCGCCCGCTTCGCCTCAAGAGCCAGTCATTGTCCTATCTCGTCCAGGAAACTTGCGACCTCCGGTGGTCAGTGCCAGTACAGTGTCACCAGGGAGTATTGTGCAGGTGGTTAGAGTTCAAGCTACAACCCCCCAAGAACGGTGGGTCGAAGTCCGGCTCTGTTCCATTCCAGGCAATGCAGGGGTTACTCCTCAAGCATCTGTGCTAACCCATCTGGTCACCTTGCCCGCCACCCCTATTTCCCCAGAGCCGACTCCGGGAATCCCCACGAATCCGGATGCTGGGGTATCTCCATCCCCACTCAATCCGTCAGCAGTTCCCGCACCTCAACCCCTCCCACCTGGGGGAACTGGTTGGATTCTCGAAACCCAGATCTTGTCGCTGGTTGGCTCTAGACCGACGCTGACCCCGCAGGAACAGGGAGTGTGTGGTCAGCCAGACGCTCCAGCAACGTCTGAACCCGCACTGTCGTAATGCCTGATCAGGACGGAGCAGGACTGCTACCGATGAGAGTTAGTCTGTGCTCTCCTCCTGCATCCCGATACCGTATAGACTGGTAAAAAACTGATCACGTTTGGGTTTTGAAATCAATCTTTTTACATGTATTTGCCTGAAAGTCCTTGCTTAAGTCTGGCGATCGCCCCATTAACGGCTGCTGAGCCAGATCATTATGCGATTTGGGTCTTACAAGCCCCTTATCCGGGAGGCTATGTCCATCACGATCGCCGTTGGACTCAACTGCTAACTGAATCGTGGCACAACTGGCAAAACATGTTCGCGGTGCGGAGTCTGCCTCCTGTGCCGCGTTTTCCCCTGACCTCGCCACCTGTCATTAGCCCTATCACCTCCCCTCCTGATCCAGCTACACCCCCTCTGGGGCAAGCCACTAGCAAAACGGGGCTACTGATGCAAAACTTAGGGGTCAATTTATGGCACTGGCTATTTGACGACAGCCCAATTCAAATTAGCTTAGAGCGTAGCCAGGGAATCGCCATTGGTCAGGGCAAACCGTTGCGAATTCGGCTAGAGGTGCGCGATCCTGATTTGATTTCGATTCCCTGGGAGATTATGCAACCCCAACCGGGCAAACAAGCTGTGTCTCTCAGTCAGCAGCTTTTGTTTAGCCGCACCACCAGTGATGTAGACGCATTGCCCCTGTTACGGATCGAGCATTTCTTGAGAATTTTGCTGGTTTTGGGTCAAGACGAAGAAATGGATGTCCACAATCCAGATGCGGTTCCCAGTGGTGCCAAATTGCTGAAGCTGGAGCAAGAAGCCAAGATGCTGGCAGGGCTATTAGAAGAAGCCGCCGATGCAACGTCAGGCAATGCTTTTTCAAGCCCTGTCCCGTGTCAGGTCAAGACGCTCGTCCAACCCACCCCCGGCGAATTGATTGATGAGCTAGAACGGGGCAGTTACAACGTCTTGTTCTACTCAGGACATGGGGTTCCGGCTCCCAATGGGGGGCTGTTGTTTGTCCGTCCCAGTGCACCGCTCAATGGCACTGAACTCGCTCAGGTGCTCACGCGTTGTCAGGTCAAGCTGGCTGTGTTTAACACCTGCTGGGGAGCACAACCCGATCACGATGGCGATCGCGCCATTCCTCGTAGCAGCTTGGCGGAAGTGCTGATCCACCACGGCGTGCCCGCGGTGCTAGGGATGCGAGACTCGATCGCCGATCAGGAAGCCCTCAGTTTTATTCGCGAGTTTACCCAGGCATTGGCAGAACGTGCCCCCATTGACCAGGCTGTGGCGATCGCCCGTCAGCAATTGCTCACCCTCTACAAATTCAACCAACCTGCCTGGACGTTGCCCGTCCTCTATATGCATCCCGAATTTAATGGCGAGTTGGTCAAGCCGATGACAGAAGGGGTCACAGAAATCCCTGAAAATTCTCCCAGTTGGATCGGGCGTAGAACTCCTACTGCTTTTTTGCGATCGCTCACCTCCCCCGGTCGCACCTGGCAAGTCCACGGTGGGATCATGCGCGTGGGCAGTCGTGAGGGCAACGATCTCGTCATTCGAGAACCGGGGGTTTCCCGCGTCCACGCCGAAATTTTCTATCGCGATTCCTTCACCAGTGCAAGCGATCGCCCCACGTATTTCCTGAAAGACTATTCCCGTTTTGGAACATTAGTGTTAATGCAAGATGGATGGCATCGAGTCCACCATCAAGAAGTCCCTCTATTCTCCAAAACCCAACTACGGTTTGGGCATAGTTCGGCATTAGAGTTTGTGATCGAAAACTAGAGGCACTTTAGAGTTTGGATGGTGGATTTTAGAGTCAGCCAAAATCCAAAATTTCACATCCAACACCAACCGATCTGGGCTGCTCTGCCAAATGGCGTAAATTACCATAAATCTTACGGAACGACTAACCCATCAGGTGTAGCTATCGGTGTCCATCAGGACCAGCAATGATTCAGGAGTAAACCCTTATGACCAGCGATTCAACCCGTCCGTCTTTCTCGCCCTTTCAAGCCCAGGCTGAGCTAGAGTTGTTGCAATTAATTTTGCAGTCTGACACACCCTACCCCTGGAATCCGGCAGAGTCGGGCGCAGATGCCTACTTCGCTGAGTTAGAGCAAGAAGTGATCGCGGCAGGTTGGATGGCTGAAGATTTTGCGGCTCAGGGGACAGCCCTGGCAACGTATGTTGATCAGGTGTGGGCAACGATCGCCCCTGTGGAACAAACCGTCACCCGTTCTCTCATCACGCAATTGTTTGAACGATGTGCGGCTCAGGTACCTCAAGCCTTTTTGGAAGACCTGGTACATCATGCTCAACGAGCCGTCGCCATTAACGCCTCCCTGGCAGACAAGTTAGTCATGTCCGTTCAAGAGCTTCTCCCCAATTGGGCAGAGGACGATCTGCGCGTCTTAGCGCGTCCCCTTGCCTATGCGATGCGAGGACCAGAAGCTGAACTGGAAACCACGCTCCAACCATTACAAGAGACAACCTGGGTTAGCTTGTCCAGCATCGATCAAGCCAAGCTCAGTCTGGTAATCGCCCGCTACGCGATTGCTCAACTCTCTGCCGACCAGTCGTAGGAAAGATTTTGCTCACCTGAGAGAATTAGGGTAGCCTCGAAAATCGAGTGGCGAAGTTTTGCGATCGCGTCGGTGACAGTGCTCTTGCTTTGAGGATCGCCGCCGCCAGAAATGCGTAAGACAGAATACCCACAATCGCCAAGATCAGGAAGTTAATACTGCCTGTCGTATTCCACAGGGTGTGGAGAATGGCGGCAGTTAGATACCCTACCCCTAAAATTTGCCATCGTTTTGAGGGTTTAAGGACACTCAACCCAATGAAATAGCCGAGATAACCGCTGTAAGCCATATGCCCGGCGATCGATCCCAACACACGCGGGATCAGTAATTGCAGTCCAACCAGTTCGCCCGTCCCTTCTCCAGCTTGCAGCGTCACATCGTTGATAATGTTGGGCACGTACTGCCCCAGGGTTTCCAGTAGGGTAAATCCAACGGCTGAAGCGGTTCCCAGCAGAATGCCATCGAGTGGCTCCCACACCCCAATCCGCTCCCGTAGGGGCGATCGCAGTTGGGTGCCAATGTAGTATGCCAGCAGGACAGGAATAGCTTTGAGGAGTTCCTCCATCAGTCCGGCACCAAAAAACATTCCCACGAGCAAGTTGAGAAAATTGCCAGAGGGTTCGCCTTCGGGAATCGACCCCGGCAGAATGACGCGAAACACCAGGATAAATAGCTCTAGCACTGGGCTGACCAGCAACAGCATGGTCATGACTCCAGCGGAAACGAGCAACCACCAGGGTTTGCGCTTGCCACAGAGTTGGTAGACGAAATAGTAAGCGGCACCAGCGATGTAGGCAGCTAGCAGCAGGTTGAAGAGGACTGGTGTTCCCACGGCGATAAACATTAAGATCACGAAGGCGATCGTAAGAATGGCGGGAACCAGATAGGCTTTTTGGGTCAGATCGCGTCCGGTTGAGACGATAGGAAACAGTTGGCTCAGGGTCACATCACTGGGAGGAATGCCACCGGGCATTGGCTCCCCCGGTCGGCGAGTCGCAGCAAATGCGGCAACCGAGGGCAATACGGGATCAGGCGGAGCATCCACACGAGAGACGAGTTGCTGCTCAAACACAAATTCGGGGCCATTTTGCCCCAATGTGATGCGATCGCCCGGATACAAGACCTGACACCCCTGCAATCGGTGTCCATTCAAAAAAGTACCGTTCGCACTACTGAGGTCACAGATTTGCCAGGTGTTAGAACTGCCTGTTACTAAACTGACCTGCGCATGTTGGCGGGAAACACCCCCATAGACCATTGAGTCCAACACAATCTGACATCGGGGATCACGCCCAATCGTCATCTCCCCGGTCAAAGGATAGGTTACATCCGTTGAACTGGCTGCATTCACCGAGGGGAGTTGCCTGAGCACAGGGGTTGCAGCAGCAGGTCCGGTCATCGTCTGGAACGCCTCAATCGCGTAAAAATTTTCTACCCTCAACTATAGAGGAAGACAGAAGAGGGAAAAACGAAGAAAGAATGTAGGGTCAGTTGGGCAAGTGGTCAGGGGGCAGGGGTCAATGGTTCATCGTCAATGGTCAATGGTTAGTAATCAGGGATTGATCGTTGACAGGCACAAGCGATAGCAATGCTCAATTGACAATTGACCCTTAACATTCAGGTTTTAGCTGAACGAACTGCCGCGTAGAACAAAATACCTGTCAGGGGCACCGCCAATGCCAGGATTACCCCTGTCACGGTTGAACCTAGTTGAGGCGTACCAGAGGACAACTCAAAGATGGAACCGACCGCAGCGATCGCCGTTACACACGACGCTGCCAAAAACACACCACTTTTTGGAGTTACGTACATCAGAGTTTGTTGAATGGGTTACAAGCGAGATCGCACTTATGCGTCAATCGGCTTTACAGCTTCGACTGAAAACCCATGCTTTGTCAACTCTTGATTGAGTACCAGAGCATTGTCAACGCGATCAACAAACATGACACCGTTGAGGTGGTCAATCTCGTGCTGGATCACCCGTGCCAACAAACCATCGGCAACCAACTTTTGGGGGCGTCCATTTTCGTCTTTGTAAGACACCTTAATCACTTCAGGACGGATCACATCGATGAAGACACCAGGAATGCTGAGACATCCCTCCTGAATAACGCATGTGTCTGCACTTCGTTTAGTGACTGTAGGGTTGATCAAAATATAGGGAGGAGCGGTCGGGTTGTCTAATTCGCAATCCACCACCAACAACTGCTTGTTAACCCCGACTTGAGGGGCTGCTAAACCGATGCCATCTTCGCTGTACATGGTTTGCAGCATTTGCCGTGCTAATTCACGAATTTCATCGTCTACCTTCGTGATGCGCTTGGCGGGCTGACGTAGGACGCGATCGCCCAGGTAGTGCAACTTTAACGGTGGATTGGCTAATTTCTTTTTCTCGACCAGGATTTGAGCAGTCATGTCACGCCTTCATCGTTCCTTCTCTTCTTTCTATCTTAATCCGCAACTTAACGAATCGTACCCGAATCGGCTTCGGATTATAAAATTACGGTTGACGTTTGTCTCTACGCAGGTAAACTGGCAGATCATTAAGCTGTTCAACGCCTGGATATGAGCGTGCTGCAACTTCTCACAAAATCAGATTATTTGTTACGAGAAACCCTGCTGGGACTCAAGCGAGGGGGCTGGATGAACTGGGCAGCGGTCAGTACGGTGACCGTGCTGCTATTTTTGTTTGGCATCAGTCTGCAAGCCTCCTGGCAGTTTGAGGGATTGCTCAACCAATTTGGTAGTCAACTCGAAGTCTCGGTTTACCTGGAAACAGGGGTTCAGGGCGACATTCTCAAACCTTCAGTAGCGGCGATTCCAGAAGTAACTGCCGTGACGGTGATCTCGAAGGAGGAAGCCTGGGAAAACCTCGTCAAAGACATGGGAATCTCCGACATTCGGGGTGCAACACAACAGTTGAATGGCAATCCTCTTGTGGACGAGTTGAAAGTGAGAGCCAGTTCGCCCGACCAGGTTCCGGCTCTGGCAGAAAAGCTGAGACAGGTCCAGGGCATTGATGATGTGCAATACGTGGCGGAGGCAGTGCATCGCATTGCTCAGTTAAATCAAGGCTTAAATTGGGTCAGTTTTGGCATTACTACGGTTCTGACCTTAACGGCGATCGCTGTCATCACAACTACGATTCGGTTAATCGTTATGGCACGCCGCCGCGAAATTGAGGTGATGCAGTTGGTGGGCGCGACGACGACCTGGATTTATATGCCGTTTATCTTGCAGGGCTTGACCTTTGGCGTCGTGGGGGCGTTGTTTGCCTGGGGGTTGATCACCGGGACTCAAGAATTTATCGGAAGCTTGCTCTCAGACCAGGCAGACTTTATCCAGTTTTTAGCCGATGGCTTGAAGTTGAGTTCAGATAAAGTGGTGCTGTTGCCACTGGTGTTATTGGCGTTGGGTGGGTCGGTAGGTTTGATGGGGAGCCTGTTTGCCGTGCGTCGGTTTGCCCTGCGCTAGGCTGAAGACAGTCTTGAATTGAGGAAGGAGAGTGCAACGTGGGAACCTCGATCACGGTGGATAGCCATACCTTTGGTACGGAGGTGCTGCAAAAATCCCATGAAAAGCCAGTGCTGGTAGATTTCTTCGCCACCTGGTGTGGTCCCTGCCAAATGCTGAAGCCCATGCTGGAAAAGCTGGCGCAGGAGTACGACTTTGTGCTGGCGAAGGTAGACATCGATCGCAACCCCGACTTAGCCAACACCTATGGGGTGGAAGGTGTGCCCGATGTCCGGGTCGTGACTCAGGGCGAGGTGCAGGATGGCTTTGTCGGGGTTTTGCCGGAACCGCAGTTGCGCGAGTTGATGAGCAAACTCAACCTCAAATCAGGCTTGGAGATCGGTTTTGAGGCAATCCAGGTGGCAAAAACCGCCGGAGATGCGGAGGAAGTGAAGCGACTCTTTGGAGAGTTGATTGAACGCTATCCCGACAACCGTCCGCTATTGCTGGAAGCGGCTAAGTTTCTGATTCGCCAGAACCGCCTCGACTCTGCGGAGAAGCTGTTAAGCTCCATCCAGGAATACGAGAAGGGGTACTTTGCTCAAGCCCAGGCAATGCGATCGCTCATCCAATTTCAGCGCGAGTGCGAGAATCCGGTGATCGATCAACCCCTCGACGAAGCCTATCTACAAGCGGCTCGTGCCGTGTTAGCCGAGGATTATGAAACGGCGTTAGAGGGCTTTTTAGATATCGTGGGGCGCGATCGCAAATATCGCAACGACGGTGCCCGTAAAGCCATGCTGACATTGTTTGACCTACTGGGAGACGATCATCCACTCACGAAGACCTATCGTCGCCGCCTGATGTCAACACTGTATTAGGCTGAGTGCAGCACGCCACAGCTTGCTGCAACTCAGCCTTATCTTCTTATCTTCTTAGCGGGAAGTTGACCTGCACTTGCCGAGTTTGCGCTGATCCAGCAGGCACCCACGAGATGTTAGTAATGGTCATCGTGTTGATTTCTGGGTTGACCGTATACAGGCTTCTAAAGGGAACTGCCTGACGGGGACGCAGGTTGGTGAAGGTCAAATCAGTTAAACCTGTTTGAGACACTGCCTGATTTTGGGTCGATCGCCCCTGAAACGAGATGGTTAGTTTTGAAATGGGTTGGTCACTGTGGTTCGTGATGCAACCTACAACATAATGGCCATCTGCATCGGTGATCGAGGTGTCAAATCCCAGGTTGCTCAACTCGACAGGACCGGAGTTTGCTCCAAAGGGCACCGGACGACAGGTGATCGCAGGGGGAGCAGGCGGGGCGATCGCAACTGCTTGAGCAGGACGGGGTTGTGGAGGGGGGCTGGCTTGAGTCGGTTGTGGGCTGGGTTGAGCCGGACTGGCAGCCGGAGACGCATTGGCTTGTGGAGAAGGGCTGGCAGCGGGAGGGGGGCTTGCCTGCGGGCTGGGGCTAAATTGTAGGGCTGGATTTGCTGAAACCCCTGGACTGGGTTGAGCGGCAGGGCTTTGTCCAGTGGGGCTAGCAGGTGCCACCGGAGGAGGGGACGGCACATTGGCTTGTGAAGTCGGGCTGGCGGGTGGTGAAACTGCCGTAGACGGGTCACCTGTAGATTGCGAAGCTGTGCGGCTTGCGGCTCCTGACCAGATCGCATACCCCACCAAACCAACGATCCAGGTGGCAACCAGTGAGACAATCAGGGCTGTCCATGGAATCGGGCTGTACTCTTCTTCAGGTTGCGCGGATTCGCGTGCTTCTGGATAGACAACAGCACCTCCCGACTCCGGCTCCTGCCCTTCTGACAGATCATCAAACTGAATTGCATTCGCGCTAGCCGCTGTAAAACCTTGGTCGTAGTCATCCCCGTAGTCATCATCCAGACTTAAGGAGTCGCCAGCCTGAGTGGTGGGTGGGGCTGTGTTGTAAGTAGGACTAACGACAAACCCCTCGTCGTAGTTGTCGCCATAATCCTCTGGGTCATCAAGGGGATCGTCGGGATAGTGTAGGGCGTGTGAGCCTCCTGGCATGACATCGTAGTCATCGCCGTAGTCGTAGTCAGACTCTTCAAGCGGTTGATCAGGATAGTCGAGAGCGTGAGTGCCTCTCAGATCAAAGTCGGAGTCATTCAGTAACAGGGCATTATCAGCCTCTAACGGACGATAAGCACCGGGAATTGGCGAGTAGTTGGGTAGATCTCCTTCGTCGTGGGCAGGTTCAGCAAGCCGACTATCGTGGAAGTCGTGGAGAGCTGCCGCCTCTGTGCTCGATTCAATGCCATTGCCAATTGACGGATCAGAACTCGATACAGGGGCGATCGGGGTAACGCCTCGATTGGGTGGAGGTGGTGGTGGCGTGACCATCTTAGAAGGCACCGACTCAGGGAAGGGTTCCGTCATTCCAGGGATGGGTACGCCTGCTATGGCAATGTCTTGAATCCACGCAGGTTCACTGGCACCGATCTGCCTGCCGATGATCTTGACCGAGTCGAGGGTCTGCACCCCCAAATTTTTTAAGCCCTTCTGGACAAAGGTGGTGAGTGCCTGTCGATTTAGAACTTGGGCAGATTCCAAAACGACTTGCAGGCACCTTCCAGGCAGCAAATCTGTGGTAGCCGTGATGCCACGCGGTTGAAGCTGTTGATTCATCATGGTGGCGATCGCCGTTGGATCACCCTGCTTTGCCAGTTCTAAAAGATTCGACTGTGTCATAACTCACATAAAATCAGGGAGTGGGATTCAGTTTATCAATCGTCAATCAGGAATTGATTGAATTCATTAAAGACCGTAATTCTTAACTCGTTGTTGGCTTAACTTTTGCTTTACAATTTTGGCAACAGTTTGTCTCAGCAACCGCCTACATTGGCAACTATTTTATGATTGCTCGCCACATCCTGCCTCCGACGTGTCACCTCTAACGCTATCTATCCTATGGCTATTGGCTATCTTGCTCTGGTTCTTCATGCTCACCTGCCGTTTGTTCGCCATCCCGAAAGTGACTATGTTTTAGAAGAAGAGTGGCTATTTGAGGCTATCACGGAAACCTACGTTCCTCTGCTCCAGGTCTTTGAGGGACTTAAACGTGATGGCGTCGATTTTAAACTCACCATGAGCATGACACCGCCCCTCGTGTCGATGCTGCGTGATCCACTCCTCCAAGAACGCTATGATGCTCACCTGGCTCAGCTAGAAGAACTGGCAGAGATGGAGGTAGAGCGCAACGCTCACAACGGGCACCTGCGCTACCTGGCGGAGTATTATGCCACCGAGTTTAACAAGGTACGCGAAGTCTGGGAGCGTTATAACCACGACTTAGTGACGGCGTTCAAGCAATATCAGGATACTAACAATTTAGAGATTATTACCTGCGGGGCAACACATGGCTACCTGCCCTTAATGAAAATGTATCCCCAGGCGGTTTGGGCACAAATTCAGGTTGCCTGTCAGCACTATGAAGAAAACTTTGGGCAACCCCCCAGAGGCATTTGGCTACCAGAGTGTGCCTACTATGAAGGGCTAGAGCGAATGTTAGCCGATGCGGGGCTACGCTACTTCCTGACGGACGGACACGGCATCCTCTATGCGCGCCCGCGTCCTCGCTTTGGCACCTATGCCCCCATCTTTACGGAAACTGGAGTAGCTGCCTTTGGACGGGATCACGAATCGTCGCAACAGGTGTGGTCTTCAGAAGTGGGCTATCCGGGCGCACCTGAATATCGCGAGTTCTATCGCGACCTGGGCTGGGATGCGGAGTATGAGTACATCAAGCCCTACATCATGCCCAATGGTCAGCGCAAAAATACAGGCATCAAGTACCACAAAATCACGGGCAAAGGGCTGGGGTTAGGTGACAAAACCTGGTACGACCCCTATTGGGCACGAGAGAAAGCGGCAGAGCACGCAGGCAACTTCATGTACAACCGGGAGCGGCAAGTCGAGCATCTGCACGGCATCATGCAGCGTCCCCCAATTATCGTCTCGCCCTACGATGCTGAGTTGTTTGGGCATTGGTGGTATGAAGGACCGTGGTTCATCGACTACTTGTTCCGGAAGTCCTGGTTTGACCAGGGCACCTATGCGATGACGCACCTGGCAGACTACCTGAAAGGGCATCCAACCCAACAGGTTTGTCGTCCATCCCAATCCAGTTGGGGTTTCCGAGGCTTCCATGAATATTGGTTAAACGAAACCAACTCCTGGATTTACCCGCACTTGCACAAGGCAGCGGAACGGATGATCGACTTAGCCCGTCGAGAACCGACCGATGAGTTAGAGTGGCGTGCCCTCAACCAGGCTGGGCGCGAACTCTTGCTGGCGCAATCCTCGGACTGGGCGTTCATCATGCGAACCGGAACGATGGTGCCCTATGCTGTGCGTCGGACGCGATCGCACCTGATGCGGTTTAACAAACTGCGGGACGACATCCTCATGGGCAAGATCGACTCCGGTTGGTTAGAAAAGGTAGAGGCGATCGACAATATCTTCCCCAGCATCAACTACCGCGTTTATCGACCGTTGTAGGGAGAAGGATAAAGGCTTGTAGGGAGAAAGATAAAGGCTGAGGGATAAAAGTCAAGGGTCAGTGGTCAATGGTCAATAGTTAGTGGTTAGTGGTTAGTGGTCAAGGGTCAGTGGTCAATGGTCAGTGGTCAGTGGTCAATGGTCAATAGTTAGTGGTTAGTGGTTAGTGGTCAGTAAGCTGTAGCCACATTTGATGGGGCGGAGGTGAGTCGGAAAGGTTTAAGCACCTGGCGAATCAATTCGCGGCTATCAGAACCAAGTCCACCTGCGCGGACTATCGAAAATCAAGGGTTGGACGAACTGACACAGGTCGGTTTTGCTCCTGTAGCTGCGGTTTCAGCCACCAAGTTCTTTATCCCGAACTCTGGTTAGCTCATGATCAATTGTTAGTTGCTTGTTCTAGCCTTTAACCATTGACCATCAACTATTGACGATTGACCATTCACTATCAACCATTGACCATCAACTATTGACGATTGACCATTCACTATCAACCATTGACCATTGACCATGCTTCGCTAAACCGGAGCCTTGGGCTTGGAGCTAATATCTGTCCCCAGGATCACTTGCTTCTCTGCCATCAATTTGGGTTGCAGATAGAGATTTTCTAACAGTACGGCTGCCCCTGCGACCCAGGGGGGCACAATCAATGCGCCTAAAATTCCCAGAACCTGTGTGCCACCCAGAACGGCGAGCAGTTGATACAGCGGGTGGACTCCCACGGAGGCACCCACCAACAGCGGATCGAGCACATAGGTTTCCAGGTTTTGAATGATCACAAAGAGCAACAACACCCACAACAGCGTCCACCATCCCTGAGAGAGGGCAACGATCAGCGCAGGCACCGCGCCCAAAATCGGACCTAAAAAGGGGATGAGATTAGTCACAGCGGCGATCGCCCCTAACCCCAGAGCAAACTCCGACAACCCCAAAAAACCCAGTCCTAACGTCGTCATAATTCCCAGGATGACTGACACCAGCACCCGCCCCCGAATGTAGGTGCCGATGCGCGAGCTAATTGGGGCAATTTGGGCGGCGAGTCGTTCATCCCACGGTTCCGGAAAGAGGCGGATCAAGCTATTGATCAGCGTGCGGCTATCAGACAGCATGTAACCCGAAATAAATAAAGCCAGAATCAGGCTAAACACCCCTCCGACAATCCCAGTGGTCACGCTGTAAGACCGCACCAGCAACTCCTGGCTCGATCGCACTCCCCACGCCACCAAGCCCTGCACATTCAAAAACTTTTCCAGTTGGCTAACCAACTCTGGGCGGGTACTGTTCAGCGTGAGTATCCAGTTTTCTATCGCGACGATGAGATTACTAAAAGCAACGGGAAGCTGCCGAATCAGTTGCTCAATTTGGGTAAATGCAGTCGGACCAATGATCAAAATCACCCCTGTCAGACCCGCAATAAGCCCCAGGTAGACCAGCACAACCGTCAGCCAGCGGGGAATGCGCCACTGCTCAGCCCAATCGACCACTGGGGCGATCGAGGCAGCTAAGACAATTGAGATCATCAGCAACACAATCAGGCTCCGTAACTGCCACAAAATTACCAGTAGCAGCAGAGTTCCTAAAACCAGCAACAGGTTTGAGATAGAAAACGAAATGCGTTGTTCTGGTGCGACTTTCAAGCGATCGCCTCCTCGGTTCACCCCTTTATACTACCGTTTGGTTTGGGCAGCCCTAAACGTATAAGGATGTGTCGCACTCAACCCATTTGAAAAAAAGTGCCATAAGATGGATGGGTCAGTTTGTGCTTACCCAGGCACTTGAATGAGTGTCTTTTGAGATCGTTCTTACCGTTTAGCCTCGATTGCTCATCACCCTTCATTCATCCACACTATGCAGAAATTTGGTCTTTGTCTCATCTCCCTCAGTTGCTTAGGGCTGACTCAGCTTTGTGCTCCGGCGATTGCCTCTCGACATCAACCAACACCCACTGCCGAACCTGCATCGGAGGCTTCTGAATCTGTACAACGGCTAGCAGAGATGTTTTCAGTTGAGATTCAAAGCACCCTTAACGCCTGCTGGAATCAGGGCAAAGTAGACCTAGCGGCAGGTGCTGCTCAATCGGGCGCAGTGACCTGTGGGAATGGAACGACCGACAATACCGTCACTTATTCAGATTATGTGAATACGGTTTCTGATATTTTGGCAGCCAGTGGGCTAGTGGGCTTTCGCACAGTCATTGCCTCGAACCCCCGCATCAACCCACAAATGATTTCGACGTTTCTATCAGACCCTCAGGGCACCGCGATTTTGAGGCAAACTGTGCAAACGGCGATTACTCAAAGCCAGCTTTTACCGGCGGAGGCAACTCAGTCTAACGCTATCCTGACGGAGCAGGTGATGGAGCGGTTGGTACCGAGCCTACAGAATCCAACGGTGTTAGATGGACTGTTGGGCAGTGAGGAGCAATATACCCAGGTCGTGAGCAATTTCTGCACAGCACCCGGAATGTCTGTAAGTGAGGCAAAGGCGATCGTCCCTGACCTCAGTTCGATTCAACTGTATGCCATTTGCATCCATGAATCGGGGGTCACTGACGAAGCATTGCAGATGATGCAGTAGGAATGACAGTTGTAATTACCAATGACGATGGCATTGATGCTCCGGGCATTCGGGCATTGCGTCGAGCCGTCGAGCTAGTTTGTGGAGCCGATACAGCGATCGCCCTGGCGGCTCCTCAAGAGCAATATTCGGGATGTGGTCATCAGGTCACGACCAGTCGTCCGATACAGGTGCAACAGCAAGCCGATCAAGAGTTTGCGATCGCTGGAACTCCGGCTGACTGCACCCGTCTTGCCCTGACTCATTTGGTTCCTGACGCTCAGTGGGTGTTATCGGGTATCAATCCGGGTGGCAACCTGGGAGCCGATGTTTATATTTCCGGTACGGTGGCGGCGGTGAGAGAAGCGGCGTTTCATCGTATACCGGGAATTGCGATTTCCCACTACATCAATCGCCGACGGGCGATCGATTGGGAGGTGGCGATCGCCCGAACAGCCAAAGTTCTCGATAAACTGTTGCACCATCCACCGGAACCGGGCACTTTCTGGAACGTTAACCTGCCCCACCCAGAAGCAGGTGACCCAGAACCGGAGCTAATTTTTTGCCCCCTTTGCACCCAACCCTTACCCGCACAATATCGCATGGATGGCAACTATTTTCTCTATGCGGGGGAATATGGGAGCCGTGCTCGTGATCCCGAAGCAGATGTGGATGTGTGCTTTTCGGGCAATATTGCCGTGACTCAGATCCGGCTGTAGACGACCTTTCGATTTAAAAACCAGGCATCGGGGGATTCTCCCCCAAACCCCCAATGGGGGACGCCACTGCCTCCCCCAACCCCCCTAGCAGAAGGTGTTTCTATTAACCCACAGACGCGCTTCGCATCAGTCCCAAGTGCGGATGCTTCTGTCTTGAATGCGATCGCTTGCATAAAACTTACCGTCATCTCTGAAAGAAATTTAGAGCGGAGTACCGCCCATACAACTGGCTCAGCAATGCCTATGACAGGGTGTTGAACCAGTGATGGGTTGATTTCTTGTTGCTCTGCTCCAGGGCAGTTCTATCACCTGTAAATGCAACGCCAGAGCTTTTCAAGAAGCTCTAATTTGGCATCGATTCATTCACTTTATCCAAAGCTAGAGCGGCACTTATGAACGATATCCTCTTGCACCAAAACAGCCTTCTTCCCAACCCTGCGGGCAATACCTGGCGAATTAACTTAGAGCAATTGCGGGTCGCTGATGCTCAAGAAGAAACCTTTCCTAGAATTGACGATGGTGATGAACCCTACTTTGCTGTCATTGGGTTTCGCTCGCGTTTCAACACACTCAACTCAACCCAGGTTTTCATCAACGATTTTACAGACGAAGATTGGGCAAACGAAGTAGATGATGGCGATGTTCGCACCATTCCTCAAAGCATGGGGTCGGTGTCCTTCAACAATATCAACTTGGTCAGCGCAGATGAGTTAAATAACGGCGTCATGCCGGAATTGGTAGGGGCGATCGCCATTGCCTTTGAGAGAGATACAAGCCGTTGGAGTGATATTTATCGCTTGATGGAAGAGATTCAAGGCATTGTGAATCAAGCATTGATTCAGTTGGTTGAAGAAGGACAGCTGGATCTGACTAACCTGCGAGACGGGTTGGGTGGTGTGATTGAGCAAGTGCGATCGCGAATGGAGGTCAGTTTTTTAGAGAAAATTGGTGAGTTTTTAACCCCCCTGAGTAATAGTGATGACTACATTGGATTGCATTCCTTCTGGTTGCCAGCGATCGACGCTGACCTGGCAAGTGACATTACCTTTCCCACGTTTGCCAATGCTACGGTTGGGGCGTTGAGCGAAC
The DNA here is from genome assembly GCF_014697545.1 of Oscillatoria sp. FACHB-1407. Classification (GTDB taxonomy): domain Bacteria; phylum Cyanobacteriota; class Cyanobacteriia; order Elainellales; family Elainellaceae; genus FACHB-1407. The sequence continues at coordinate 276,533 of NZ_JACJSA010000010.1, forward strand.
GCAGCTTTAGTCTAGATGCCAATCCGATTGAGTTTCGGGGCGACGGTGCCCGCTACGAAGTAGGAGCCGCTGTTCGGGTGGATACCCACATCGCTAACTCACCCGAAGCTTATGACGAGTTCGGTTCGGTGTTAATTGCAGGCAATTTTAATGGAGCCAGTGGCACCGATTTGGCGATCGGGGTGCAATTTGAAGACATTGCGGCTGCGATTAATGCTGGAGCCGTGAACGTCGCCTATGGCACCAACAGTGGGCTGACAGCCAGCAACAACCAGATCTGGCACCAGGGAGTGGTCGGATTGCCCTGGACGGCTGAAACCAATGATCTATTTGGCACGAGTCTGGCGGCGGGTGACTTTAACCGCGACGGCAGAGACGATCTGGCGATCGGGGTGAGCGGCGAAGACAACGACACCGGGGCGGTGAATGTGCTGTATGGTTCTGCTGCTGGCTTAGGCACTGTGAGACGGCAAGACTGGAGCCAGGGCAGTTCGGGAATTGAGGGGGCAGAAGAAGTGGGCGATCGCTTTGGTTCTAGCCTGACGGTGGGTGACTTTGATGGTGATGGATACGATGACCTGGCGGTGGGAGCCGTGGGTGAGGCGGTCGGTTCACGGACAGAAGCGGGAGCCGTCAACATTCTTTATGGGAGCGGTACAGGCTTATCGAACGACAACGATCAAATCTGGCAGCAGGACGTTGAAAACGTTCAGGGCAATGCATCCACGGGCGATCGCTATGGGTCGAGTCTGGCGGCAGGCGACTTCAACGGAGACGGCAGAGACGATTTGGCGATCGGAGTGACTGGTGAAGACGCCTATGCTCTGGATAATGCTGGGGCAGTCAACGTGCTCTATGGAACAGTCAGCGGATTAACGGCGATCGGCGACCAACTGTGGAATCAAGACAGCAACGGAGTCCTCGACACCGCCGAAGCCAACGATCGCTTTGGCTCCAGTCTTGCAACAGGCGACTTCAACGGTGACAACCGGGATGACCTGGCGATTGGTGTTACCTTTGAGGATATCGGAACGGTTGTTGATGCAGGTGCAGTCAGCGTCTTGCATGGCTCAGATACCGGACTCACTGCCGTCAATGACCAGTTCTGGCATCAAAACAACCTGGGAGCAGGCACCGAGGTAGGCGTGGGCGATCGCTTTGGGGCGGCTCTCGCCGTTGGAGACTTTAACCAGGATGGATTCAGTGATCTGGCGATCGGTGTCCCTTACGAAGAGGTCAATGGCATCACGAACGCCGGAGCAGTGAATGTGCTGTATGGTTCTACAACGGGCTTGACTGCGGTTGGCAGACAGGTGTGGCACCAAAACAGCCCATTTGTGGAAGAAACCGCCGAATCAGGCGATCGCTTTGGCTCCAGTTTGACCGCAGGTGACTTTAACAACGATGGTTACAGCGACTTGGCGATCGGCGTTCCGGGTGAAAACGTTGGCAGCATTCTTAATGCAGGGGCTACGCAGATTCTCTATGGTTCTGCTACTGGGCTGTCTGCCTTTGCCTTTTCTGTCCTTGACCTGAATCCCTCACCACAACCTACGCTCACTATTTGATGAATTGGGTTATCTCGACCTCGACATCGGGCAACGCTAGAGGGGTCAATTTGCCCGATGTCAGTTGCCCAATCGACGTATAGTTACCATCTTGTGGCTAACGATGCACCCACACCTGAGCATTGGCAATAGCGATGGAAAGGATTAAGGATAAAGGATAAGGGATAAAGGATTAGAAGGATAGAGGATGAAGAATAGGAAGAGAATTCTATGAGCATCAGCGTTACTCTCATTGTAATTAGGAGGGTAAGGGATTCGGCTAAAATACCCAAAAGGTATTGTGCAGCATAGGGGCGTTGAGTGATGCGTGTTTTGGTGATTGGGGGAACGCGATTTATTGGGGTGTCTCTGACCCAACAATTGGTTGAGCAAGGACATGAGGTCGTGCTGTTTAACCGGGGAAACCGTCCTGCCCCAGAAGGCGTGACACAGATTCAGGGCGATCGCACTGACCCTGCCCAACTCAAAGCCAAACTCGCTGACGAATCCTTTGATGCCGTTTTTGACAACAACGGTCGCGAGTTGAGCAATACCCAACCCCTCGCAGAGATTTTCAAAGACCGCATTCAGCACTTTGTCTACGTCAGTTCTGCTGGAGTTTACTTGAAGTCAGACCAGATGCCCCATGTGGAAGGCGACCCAGTTGACCCCAAAAGTCGCCACAAGGGCAAGTTTGAAACCGAGGCTTACCTAGCGGAGCAAGGGCTACCATTTACCTCCGTGCGTCCGGTCTACATCTACGGCCCCCAGAACTACAACGACTTAGAAGCCTGGTTCTTTGACCGAATTGTGCGCGATCGCCCCATCCCCATTCCGGGTAACGGTGCCCACATCACTCAGTTGGGGCACGTCAAGGATTTAGCCGCTGCGATGGTGGCGATTTTGGGTAACTCCAAAGCCATTGGACAGATTTATAACGTGTCGGGCGATCGCTATGTCACCTTTGATGGATTAGCCCGTGCCTGTGCTGTTGCCGCAGGCAAATCACCCGATGCCTTAAAAATTGTGCATTACGATCCTAAGAAGTTTGACTTTGGCAAGCGCAAAGCCTTTCCCATGCGCGTACAGCATTTCTTTGCAGACATCCACAAAGCCCAAACCGAATTGAATTGGCAACCGGAATTTGACTTGATTTCAGGGCTAAAGGACTCGTTTGAGAATGACTACCTCACAACCCAACGAGACAAATCAGACATCGATTTCTCAACCGATGACGAGATTCTAAAGGCGGTGAATTAGCTCCATTCCCCACAAGATCTGCGACTTTGGCTAAACGTCACAGATCTCCCGACTCTATTTACTGATTGGGGCAGGGGTTGCTTTGCACAGTTTAATCAGATCGGCAGGAGCAATCTCCATCATCAATCCACGTCGTCCTCCACTGACGAGCACCGTTTCGTAATTCAAAACCGTCTCGTCGATCGCTGTGGACAAGACTTTGCGTTGTCCTAACGGACTGATGCCCCCAACCACATACCCGGAACTGCGTTCTGCTTCGCTGGGGTCTGCCATGATTGCCGATTTGGCTTGAAATACCGCTGCTACTGCCTTTAAATTCACCTGCTTAGTGACAGGGACGATCGCCACGACCAATTGACCTGACACGAGTTTGACGATCAACGTTTTGAAGACGCGATCGCCATCCATATTTAAGGCAGATGCCGCTTCTAAACCGTAGGAATCGGCATCCGCATCATGGGTGTATTCATGCAATCGATGTTGTATACCCATCTTTGCAACTAACTTTGTTGCGGGTGTTGTCCGACCACTCATAATTGTCCTTGTCCAGAGGGTGACTCAATACACAATGACGCCAGGACAGGAGCGGAAAAACTCTAAAGTGAGGGGCGATCGCATTTAATCATTGCCCCTGCGGTTTTGTTCCTAATAGCAGCGGTTTCAACCGCCAAAATCCTTATCCCAAACTCAGGTTAATATACAGCAAGCTTAGATCCTCATAAAAGGGATGGATTGTGAAAGCCTCTGTTTAAAAGACAGACACTTGCACAATCCATTAAAGACACTATCGTGTCAACTCAAGTTGGTTAACAAAAGTGTTTTAGCTCAAAGAGCATAATCATATAAACCAGTCACTCTGCGTTGAGCCACAGCTTGATAATACTGGTCCAACATGCCAGACTCCCATAACAGGCATTCCCGTTGCCGAGGGGAGAGATTGCGAGAGGCTAAGTCCAGCAACTCCAACGTTGAAAACCTTGATTTTGAGATATCAGCCCGCTTTGGTTGTCTGGATGTGTACGTGAAGAACAAAGCTGTGCGTTGATAACGGGGCACTTTGCCATGATGAAACACACTGGTCGTATCTGTGATGACAACGGTTCCAGTGGAGCCACAACACATCTTCCAATGAGTACGGGGCACTACTTCTTGCATGTCTGCATCCCGAATGATGCCATTCACCTTCTTAAAGGGTCTATAGGACATCGTGAGCGATCGCGGAATGTATTCAAACGGTCCACCCTGCTCATCCACGTCATTCAAATAAACAATGACTTTGATAGTGCGTCGATCCTCTGCATCACGATGCCAAAAACGGGTGCCAATTTGCCGTTGCGTGTCGATATCCTTCCGAACTGAAGCCCCTAAATAAGCAACTGGAAGACCAATGTAGCTCTCCACAATATTGAGCAATCGCTCTTCTAAACCCCACAAACAAATCTCTGGATAATTCGTAATTAATTGTTTAGTAGGTACTAAAACAGCATGATTACTCGTCTTTTTCTTGCCGCTATTTTCACTCGGCAAATTCGTTGCCATCGTGGGCAAAACTTTTTCAACCGATCGCAACAATTGAGCAGTTGAAGGGAGAGCTAATTGCTCCAATGTGGTAATAAAAACACCTTCTTGTTTTAATGTATCCACAATTTGGCGATCGTCCGAATTCAACGCAGGCAAGCGGCGAGAATATCTGGCAAGATTGGCTCTGTACAAAATCTCAGAGTAAACGTGAGCAACGGATTTAGAAACTTTGCTGACCATAATCTGGAATGATAATAGGTGAATGATTTGACGCCGAGAAATAACTGTGAAGCTTTTTTATTGGCTCATCATGAAACAAATGCACACGCCTGTTTAGACCTTAATGACAACATTAAGCTCTTCTAATCCAGGGTATGTCAAATAGATTGTGTCAAGGGTAAAAACTCAAGTTGGAAAGCGATCGCCGAATTCAATCGCGAAGCGATTGAGAGCAGGTTTCCAGTCACGAAT